>NZ_JBSRVI010000096.1:0-17403 GCF_055134445.1 Arcticibacterium sp. | reverse complement strand
CATTTCTGCAGTCTTTTTTGATGCAGACTCTGATGGGGATATTGACCTTTATGTGGCGGCAGGTAGCTATGAATTTCCACTTAACTCCAATTATCTTATTGGAAGACTATACCTTAACGATGGAAAGTTAAACTTCAAAAGAGAGATAAATATGCTGCCAATAATGCCGCATTCAGCTGGCGTAGTTAAAGCAGCTGATTTTGACAAAGATGGTGATATAGATCTATTTGTGGGAAGTAGAGTTGTTCCTGGTATGTACCCTCTAACACCTACCAGTTTTCTACTTATTAATAATGGGAAGTCTTTTCAGATAGAAACGCCAACTTTAGCACCCGAGCTCGAAAAAATAGGCATGGTGACAGATGCCGCATGGGCTGATATAGATGCCGATAACGATCTAGACTTAATAGTTACTGGCGAGTGGATGGGTATTTCTGTTTTTGAGAATCAAGGCAATAAACTTACCTTTAATGAAAAATATAGAAATCTCGCAGAACAAAAAGGTTGGTGGAACAGCATTCTCGTGGTAGATGTTGATGCCGATGGAGATCAGGATATCATTGCTGGCAATTTAGGCCTAAACTCAAAATATAAAGCCAGTAAAAAAGAGCCCTTTCATGTTTTTGCAAATGACTATGATTATAATGGGATAGTGGATGTTGTTCTAGCCAATTATTATGGCGATAAACTAGTTCCATTAAGAGGTAGGGTGAGTATGATTAAGCAAATGCCGAATCTAGGAAATGAGAATAGGACTTTTAAAGAATATGCCTCAAAAAATCTTAAAGAGATTTTTGGGAAGGGTCTTAGTAAAGCTACGCACTTTGCAGCAACTGAATTTAGGTCCGGAATATTTATAAACGATGGTTCCGAGAATTTCATTTTTAAAGCCTTTAAAAATGAAGCACAAGTTTCACCTATAAACACCATGTTGTTTGAAGATTTTGATCAGGATGGAATAAAAGATTTACTTATGGCTGGAAATAATTTTTCCACTGAAACCCAAACTACTCGAAATGATGGTAGCACAGGAATTCTACTGAAGGGGGCGGGAGATGGTAACTTTACCTATTTAGGAAGTAACATGACTGGATTCTGGGCAAAAAAAGACGCTAAAAAAATGGTCAGTATAAGAACAGCCAAGGGAAATGTAATTGTACTTGGAAATAACAATGATACTTTTGATTTTTATTATCGAAAGAAAACACCTTATTCCATTATCAAATAAACTTGATTTGAAATAATCAGTCGGTAGTGTCCTGTCCTGAGCAATCCACAATATAGATATCTAAATTCGACTAAAGATATATCATATCCATACCCTTTTTGCTGATAACCAAACCATTAGATCATACTTCCAGCTTCGGAACGTCGTAGGGAAGTTATAGGATTAAGTTATATTCAAAAATCAACCCTAAAACTTAGACATGGGTCTTTAAATAACTTTTCAAATGTTTTATAAATATCATTATGGATACACCCTATTTATTATACTATAGTTAAACCGGTTGAATTTTATAAAAATGTTTAATTCCCAAACATTCAAAGATGGGGAATTAGTCTGTTTTCTTTACGATAGCAGGATATGGAGGCTAGAAAACTGAATACGTTTCTTGGAGACAAGTTCCTATGATTTTGAATAAAACAGATTTTGATGACCTAGTAACAGAAAACTGGCGTTGGCCTTTGAATGGAAACGTTGGTATGACATTAAAAGAAATAATCTAGGGAATAAGGTATTTAAGGGTCTTAATTCGCTACAGCCAACACCTGCCTTTAAGAAGAGATTATTCTTAACCAATTCAAAGAAACGAAGTTGACCTCAACCCAGACAGACCAAAGGCCTTAAAACGCTATCAAACTTTGAATTTGTTTATCGATAAAACTGCCATAGGTCAAATTGGTTAAGGATCTACCATCAAAATGCTTATGAATTTCTCCTAATTTCACTCTCAAACCCAACACATGAGCACCCATATAGCTGAGTATGTCACTTAAGTGACTAAGCCCCACTGCATTTCCTAACACTCCATTAGACAAGCCCACCAATGCAATTTTTTTATCCTCAAAGGAGTCAGGGTATCTTAAACCGTCAATAAAGGTTTTTAAAACTCCAGGAAAAGAACCATTATACTCCGGTACTAACAGAAACGCCTTATCTACTTCATCCAACTTCTTTTGAAAAATATTATAAGCATCACTCTTCCCTTTATTTTCATATAATGCCGAAAAAGCAAAATCCTGAGGTAAGTCTAGCAGATTAATCATCACAGTTTCTTGCCCTGCTTTCTCCAGTTTCTCCTTATAATAAAGTGCCATCTCATAAGACATAGCCCCTGTTCTATTTGTACCTACTATAATCCCAATTTTCTCAGACATCTAAACTACTTTTCGGTTATTCTACAAAAACAAAGTTAAAAAAGTTAGGTTCAAATCCTTGGAAGTAACAGAACAACTGCAATACTCCCAAAAGCCAAAATATGCTACTTTTCTATACATATAGATACAAAAAGCTTACTTTTGAATAACTTTCCCATTCAAAAAGTGGGCTTCTTTTTAAGTTTAAAGAAATTCTAAACATAATACAAAAATAAAAAATTCATGAGTCAATCATTGATTAAACCGGGTGTTGTAACTGGTGAAGCACTAAATCAATTACTTCGTCATGCAAACGAAAATAATTACGCTCTTCCAGCAGTAAACGTGGTAGGTACTAACTCTATCAATGCTGTTCTTGAAACCGCTGCGGCCTTAAACTCTCCTGTTATCATTCAGTTTTCTAATGGTGGTGGCGTATTTTATGCAGGAAAAAGCTTATCAAACGCCGACCAGAAAGCGGCAATAGCCGGTTCTATTTCTGGTGCTATGCATGTTCATCAAATGGCGGAATACTATGGTGTACCTGTAGTATTACATACGGACCATTGTGCTAAAAAATTATTACCTTGGATTGACGGTCTTTTAGATGCAGGAGAAAAACATTTTGCACAAACTGGCAAGCCATTATTTAGCTCTCACATGATAGACCTTTCTGAGGAGTCATTAGAAGAGAACATGGAAATCTGTTCTGAGTATCTTAAAAGGATGGCAAAAATAGATATGACTCTTGAGATTGAACTTGGAATTACTGGTGGAGAAGAAGACGGTGTAGATAATTCTGATGTAGATAGCTCTAAATTATATACTCAACCTTCTGAAGTGGCTTATGTTTACGAAACATTAAAAGCTATTTCTCCTAACTTCACGGTAGCAGCTGCTTTTGGAAATGTTCATGGTGTGTACAAGCCAGGTAACGTTTCTCTTCAGCCTAAAATCCTTAAGAACTCTCAAGACTTTATTCAAGAGAAATTTAAAACAGGCCCACTTCCAGTGAATTTTGTATTTCACGGTGGTTCTGGTTCTTCTAGAGCAGAAATTAGAGAAGCTATAGATTATGGTGCTGTAAAAATGAATATCGATACAGATATGCAGTGGAGCACTTGGGAAGGAATTTTGAAATACTATCAAAAAAACGAAGCCTATCTTCAAACTCAATTAGGAAACCCTGATGGAGACGATGTGCCAAACAAGAAGTTCTATGACCCACGTGTGTGGCTTCGTAAAGGTGAAGAAAGCATGGTAGCTCGTTTGAAAGTTGCTTTTGAAGATCTTAACTGTATCAACAGAATAGAAGGTTTAGTTTAATCTCAATTAAGCTTCACATAATATTAGCTCCGTAAGTAATACTTACGGAGCTTTTTTATACATAAAAACCAAATATCCAATTAACCATTAAGATGTAAAAGTAACAATTTGAACAATTTCAACACGACTTTGGACTAAGTAGAAGCATTATCCAAGCACTTTCTTTAAATCATTTAAAACCAGTATATTACTGAATTGTTAATAGGCATTGTACTTTATAAAGTACTTGTATCAAAATATACATAACCATGGTACTTTTTAAAGATTATGGTAGGATTGTGTTATGAATCTTTCATAGACCCTATTGAGCCTATTGCATCGTAAAGGCACATTTACCTAAGTTTGTAATGTCAAAGAGGCACAAAGTATGAGCCACTTGACTTGGTAACAAAACAAGAATTCACAATTCTTAAAAGGAAAAATATGAAAAAGCTAATTTTAACCGCGGTCATGTTAATGGGATTATCAACCGCAACTATCGCAGAAGCAAACGATCACATTTACACTGCAAATTTCTTTGAAACAGAATTAAGTGTAAAAGCTCTTAAAGGTCTTAAATTTAAAGTGACGGCTTTAAATGTAGAACAGAAGTCAGTTCTTGAAATTAAAGACACAAATGGCATTATTCTATATAAAGCTGTTGTCAATGATGCCGATTATGTAAAAGTATTTGACTTATCTACTTTACCTGACGGAAACTACAGCCTAGAATTATCAAAAGGAGCAGTAAAAACTGTGAAGTCCTTTGAAATCAAAACAGAAACAACAAGATCTGTATCTAATATCTAAAAATATTATTTCGCGTATTAATACAATACGTCAATTATCTGGCCTCTGCTTACAACTAAGCAGAGGCTTTTTTGTACACCTAGTTTTAAACCCGGTTTATGCCTTGGAGAATCGTAATGAGTAGCTAAAGTGGAATAAATCAGACATTTAAACAAAATTAGCATAGCAGTTTACCCTGAGCTTTTTGTCGAAGGGTTCTGGTGATTGAGTTTAAATGAGTTTACGAACCGATTTGAAGCAATTTAGCTACGGTCCCGATAGCTATCAGGACATTTTCTAATGCATAAAGCGGGTTAAAGCTAAACTAGGAAAATTAGTCTTCAACAGAAAGCTAAGGAAGCCGAAACACCACCACACACCAAAGAAAGCTGAGGCTCTCGAAGTTTTACAACTCCACACCACAGGAAGCTGAGGCACTCGAAGCTTCCAATTCTACCTAAGAAAACTGCATGACCCAAATCTCGGAATAATTCAATTTTTGTATTATTTGATAAGACATTTGGACACTTCAGAACGAACATCCTACCATAATCATCAAATCATTAAACATCAATATGTTACGCAATTGTTAACAAGCATTGTACTTTATAAAGTACTTATTGCAACCAGAGCACAATCGTAGTACTATTCAAAGAATACCGTAGGATTGTGATATGAACTTTCAACTTGACCCTTCTATGCTATTGCATCATTGACAGTATGTTAGCTACATTTGTATTGTCAAAACGAAACAATGTAACAGTTTCAACATAAAGACAAAAACAAGAAAAAGAAATTACAAAACATTAAATTTATAAAACTATGAAAAAGCTAATTTTAACTGCAGCAATGATCATTGGACTATCAGCTGTAACTCTTGCAGAAGCAAACGATCACATTTTCTCTACAAACGTATTTGAAACAGAGTTGAGCCTAAAGGCTTTAAAAGGACTTAAATTCCAAGTAACTGCATCTAATGTTCAAGAAAAGTCAATACTTGAAATTAAAGATGCTAAGGGTGTAATACTTTATAAGGCTGCGGTAAAAGATGCCGATTATGTAAAAGTATTTGACTTATCTACTTTACCTGACGGAAACTACAGCCTAGAATTATCAAAAGGAGCCGTAAAAACTGTGAAGTCTTTTGAAATCAAAACAGAAACAACAAGATCTGTATCTAATATCTAAAAGTATTATTTCGCGTATTAATGCAATACTTCAATTATCTGGCCTCTGCTTACAACTAAGCAGAGGCTTTTTTGTACTCCTAGTTTTAAACCCGGTTTATGCATTGGAGAATCGTAATGAGTAGCTAAAGTGGAATAAATCAGACATTTAAACGAAATTAGCATAGCAGTTTACCCTGAGCTTTTTGTCGAAGGGTTCTGGTGATTGAGTTTAAATGGGTTTACGAACTAATTTGAAGCAATTTAGCTACGGTCCCGATAACAATCGGGAGATTTTCTAATGCATAAAGCGGGTTAAAGCTAAATTAGAAAAATTAGTTTTTAACAGAAAGCTTGGGCTCTCGAAGCTTCACCACGTCAAACCAAAGAAAGCTGAGGCTCTCGAAGCTTAACCACAACACACCAAAGGAAGCTGAGGAACTCGAAGCTTAACCACTACACACCTAAAAAGCTGAGGCTCTCGAAGCTTCACCACAACCCACCAAAGGAAGCTGAGGAACTCGAAGCTTAACCACTACACACCAAAGAAAGCTGAGGCTTTGGAAAAAGGAAGCTGAGGAACTCGAAGCTTCCAATTCTACTTAAGAAAACAGCAGGGCCTAAATCTCGGAATAATTCAATTTTGTATTATTTGATAAGACATTTGGACACTTCAGAACGAACATCCTACCATAATCATCAAATCATTAAATGTCAATACATTATACAATTGTCAACAAGCATTGTACTTTATAAAGTACTTATTGCAACCAGAGTACAAACGTAGTACTTTTCAAAGATTACCGTAGGATTGTGATATGAACTTTTAGCCTAACCCTACTATGCTATTGCATCATTGACAGTTAGTTACCTATATTTGTATTGTCAAAACGAAACAACCTAACAGTTTCAACACAAAGACAAAAACAAGAAAAAGAAATTACAAAACATTAAATTTATAAAACTATGAAAAAGCTAATTTTAACTGCAGCAATGATAATTGGACTATCAGCTGCAACTGTTGTAGAAGCAAACGATCACATTTTCACTTCAAACGTGTTTGAAACCGATTTAACTGTTAAAGCATTAAAAGGACTTAAGTTTAAAGTGACAGCCTTTAACTTAACTGAACTAGCTACCGTGGAACTTAAAGACAATTCTGGTGCTACACTTTACAAGTCTGAAGTAATTAACGGAGAATATGTGAAGGTACTTGACCTATCTTCTTTACCAGATGGCGACTACAGCATTGTACTTTCTAAAGGAAAAGATAAAACGGTTAAACCTTTCGAAATCAAAACAGAAACGACAAGATTAGTATCAAGTCTTTAAGCTGTAACAATACAATTTCAGGGTAGTCATTGAAAGTCTAGCCTAACAAAGCCTCTGCTTATTATAAGCGGAGGCTTTTTTATTTCTTTAGTACAAGGCAATTTGTTAAATTTGCATTCATTTTTTGCCCAAAAGGCAATGAACAAGAAACAGCTATAAATAATGTTTGAAAGTTTACAAGATAAGTTATCCGGTGCCTTTAAGACCTTAAAGGGTAAAGGCAGAATTACTGACGTCAATATTGCAGCCACTGTAAAAGAAATCAGAAGGGCTTTAATAGACGCCGATGTAAACTATAAAGTAGCTAAAGAAGTTACAGACAGAGTAAAACAAGAAGCTCTGAACCGTAAAGTAATGACGGCTGTGGAGCCAGGACAACTCTTCACTAAGATTGTTCAGGATGAACTAACCCAATTAATGGGTGGAACCGCTCAGAAGGTCAATATTACAGGTTCTCCTGCTGTTATACTTATAGCAGGTCTTCAAGGTTCTGGTAAGACCACATTTTCTGGAAAATTTGCCAGTTACCTAAAAAAGCAAGGTAAACAGGTATTACTAACTGCTGCCGATGTCTATCGTCCTGCTGCCGTAATGCAGTTACAAGTTTTAGGAGAACAAATAGGAGTAGATGTATACGCCGAACCTGACAATAAAAACCCTGTTGACATTGCCAGAAACGCTGTAAAAGAAGCTAAAGCGAAAGGAAAAAATATTGTCATTATTGATACTGCGGGTCGATTGGCCGTGGATGAAATAATGATGAACGAGGTGGCTGAAATCAAAAAAGCCATCAGCCCTACAGAAATCCTATTTGTGGTGGATTCCATGACAGGTCAGGATGCTGTTAATACCGCCAAAGCGTTTAACGACAGACTAGATTTTGACGGCGTAGTCCTTACTAAACTAGATGGTGACTCAAGAGGTGGTGCTGCCCTATCTGTGAAAGCAGTGGTAGATAAGCCTATCAAATTCATGAGTACTGGGGAAAAAATGGAAGACCTTGACATCTTTCACCCAGACAGGATGGCCAATAGAATCTTGGGCATGGGAGATGTTATCTCCTTAGTAGAAAGAGCTCAGCAGGCCTATGATGAGGAAGACGCTAAGAGGTTAAATAAGAAGATGAGGGAGAACAAGTTCGACCTTAACGATTTCTTAAGCCAACTACAGCAAATCAAGAAAATGGGGAACGTGAAAGACCTTATGGGAATGATTCCTGGAATGGGTAACGCCGTAAAAGATTTAGACATAAGCAACGACTCCTTCAAGCCTATAGAGGCCGTAATATGCTCTATGACACCTAAAGAAAGAGAAAACCCTGACATCATCAATGGATCCCGTAGAAAGCGTATAGCTAATGGTAGCGGAACATCCATTCAACAGGTCAATAACCTTCTAAAGCAATTTGACCAAATGAGAAAAATGATGAAGAAAATGAATAAACTTCAGGGGGCTGGTAGACTAGGAAAAATGTTCGGATAATTAATAATTACTCCGTTAGCTTTCTTTGATAGTAATATAGGTTAATAAAAGGCGTATTATTCCTTTCAGATAAGGTATAGTATCCTGAATCCTTTATATCAAAACAAATAGCTTCTCCCTGAGTCTCTACGTAATAAGGTGCTCCTACATCTCTGGATCTCGAAAGAGCCTGGTAGATGCTTTCGTTATCTCTAAGCCTCCAGTAAAAAATAGAATTATAATCTTTAATTAAAAGCTGCTTACCGTCTGAAGACATATCTGCAGCAGTTATAATAGAATGAGGAATCGTACCTAATAATTCGGCTACATTCTGAGACTCTGTACTATAAGGGTAAGTGAGTCTATAAACCCTAACACTAAATAGCTGCCTTTTAGAGATTAAATAGATATCCTTAGTTTTAGGATCTACAAACATCGCCTCCACGTCTATTGACACGCCATCCTGATATTTAAAAGATATGGTTTTTAGATCCAAATCCTTGTCATTAAGTGACTTAGGCTCTTTTAATCTATAAATCATATAGTCCTTATGAACATCAGCATTATCCCCTGTCTCGCTGATATAAAGATAATTTTGCCCGTCTATAGGGCCCGGGCCACTAGAAAGGTCTTCCCAGTCTCGGTTAAAAAGTGGTAACCTAACGTCTCCTTTATATTCTCCCGAAGTAGAAAGCAAATGAACACCTGGAACCTCTAAGCCATCTTCAATAACCCAAAGATGCCCTGGCATAGAACGAGAAATAGCTATCCCAGAAGCCTCATCAATAATTTTTGGGGCAACGGGGAAGATTGATGGTGTAGACAAAAATTGTGGAAGCGGCTCATCTTCTACGAGTGGGTCAATAGGATCCCCTTGAAAGAGAAAACACGATTGACACATCAAAACAAAAACTAACGCTACTAATATTCTACTCATCAAAACTCCCAGATATTTTCAGATTACTAACGACAAAACTATGCCATTAATGCATCATTACTGGTATGTTTTACCAGTTTGTTAGAAAAGTAGGTATTAAATCTTAATACTCGCTTTTTCAAGCCAATATCAGTCAACGAAAAGCAAACAAACAGGCATCGAAACTTTAATCTCTTTTCCGGAAGGAGAGATTTTTCCCGTGGCCGCATCCCTGTCGTAAATAACGATATTATCAGATTCTTGGTTGGCAACTAACACATATTTTCCAGAAGGAGAAATGGCAAAATTTCGAGGCATTTGCCCCAGCGTTGAGTGATGACTCACGGCCGTTAACTTCCCAGACTTAGCATCAATAGAGAAAACCGCAATACTATCATGGAATCTATTAGAAGCGTATAAAAACTTGCCGTCTGGAGAGATATGAATATCTGCGGAAGAGTTTTTACCCTCAAAATCAATAGGTAATGTGCTCACCTCTTCAATAGTCTCTAAACCCTTATCCGAATAATTAAAAGCAGTGACTTTACCCGTTAATTCTTGAACCACATAAGCATACCTACCATTAGGATGGAAAGTAAGGTGCCTTGGACCTGAACCTGCAGAAACAGATATAGAATTACCTTCTGTTAGCATACCAGTGCTATCATTCAGCCTATATGCCATGACTTTATCTATGCCCAAATCAGGCACAAAAAGATCTTTATTATTAGGAGAGACATTCACAGAATGTACATGTGGCTCTTTTTGCCTCCCTTTGTCTGGACCACTTCCTTTATGCACTATACTCTGTATTGGCTCACCCAGCCCACCATTTTCTAAAACAGGCAATACAGATAAAGAACCACTACTATAATTACCCGCAAAAACCCATTTTCCACTGTGATCAATACTTACATGGCAAGGATGAATTCCTGCTGATGAGACCATGTTTATTTTTGTCAAAGTAGAGTCACCCAAAGCTAAAGCCACCACACTACCTTTATCCGCTTCGCTTACAGAGTAAACAAATTTCTTGTCTGGCGAAAGGGCTAAAAAGGAGGGGTTATCTAAATCTTTGGCAACATCCACCAGTCTACTTTCTCCTGTTTCGGGATTAAATTTATAGACGTAGATACCTTCACTATCTCTGGAGGTATATGTACCTACCAAAAGCGTTATTTCTTCTATAGGTGTAGATTCCATTTCGTTTTCTTCTGTTTTTGGCTGACAAGATAATACTACACACAGAGCGGCTAAAAAAACTATATACTTCATTGTTTGGGTTAATTGAATAATGAATGTTTAAAACTTTATGGGACTAAACTATTTTAAAACCTTATCTAATTCTTTTTTAATTTCTACGGCCCATATGTCGTAACCATCTTGGTTTTGATGGAGCTTATCCCCTAAAAAAAGTTCATCTCTAGGAGTTCCTTCGGCATTTAAGTATGCCTGAACAGAATCAATAAAATAAAGATTTTCATGTTTCTCACAATAAGACTTCATGGCAGCATTTAACTTTTGTGTTTCCGACCATACTTTCCATCTACTACTAGTCGGTGTAATGGCTATTTGAAATATCGGTGTTTCAGGATACTTTACCCTTACCGTATTGACCACTTCCTTAAATAAAGTCATCACCTCCCTCACACTCCTGTCATCGTCTCCTCCAGTGATGTCATTGGCCACAAAAATACATAATGCTTGAAATCTATGAGGATAAACTAGCCTCTTAGTAAAATGAACAAGGTCTGAAAAATGTGCTCCCCCATATCCTCTTCTAATAGGCTCATAAGGAGCCATATCGGATTGAATATTTTTCCATATCCTAATACTAGAGCTGCCAATAAAAAGAACGGCATCGTCAGAATAAGTCTCGGCATCGTCTTTATACTCCAGCATGGTTATCTCCTCTTCCCATCCCGCTGCAGTATGTGCATATTTTTTATAGGGCGAGCAGCCAAAAAACACCAAAGGGATAAAAAGTAATACGATTTTATTCATTTTAGATAGGTCTTAATTAGTAAGCAAGATACAAATCTTATGCACATCCTTATTATCCAAATAGCCGAGTGTTGCAATTCGTCTAGGCTAACATCAGTTAGTGTAGATAAAAGACCCATTCTTGACTTTAAAAGGTTTGGCACAAAAGTCCCAAGTCTTTAGAAATACAGTATTATAACAAATAATTAAGCTTTAACCTTTTCTAGATCAAAAAGGTCATTAAGAAGGTCTATCAGTGTTTCCGCTTCTCCTCTTTTACATGCAGCTTTTAGCTGCAATACTGGCAATTTAATAACCTTTTGCATCATGCTACTGGTTATTTTATCCATTTTAATAGCTTCTTCCTCAGAAAGAGATTTCAAATATTTTGACATCTCCTCTTTACGAATCTGCTCTAAAGCCCCTTTCAACTTTTGAATAGTCGGAGAAACAACCATCTGATTTGACCAATCACCAAAATCAATGACGGCCTCACCAATAATAGACTTCACAGCAGGTACAGAAGCTATTCTTCCTTCTAAAGCTTTATTGGCTCTAATTTGAATTTCATCCAAATCATAAAGCACCATGCCCGGCACTTTTTGAATTTCTGGTGAAATACTACGTGGGACAGAAAGATCCACAAAATACTTTACACTTTTATGACCCAAACCCTTAACAGTGTCAAAGTCTATAAAAGGCTCTTCAGTGCGAATAGAAGAGATAACTATATCAAAGTTTTTAAGCTCACTTTTTACATCATCAAACGATAAAACATCAAACTTTAAACTCGCTGGAAGTTCTTCTGTTTTTGCAAGCGTTCTATTAGCAACAGTAAAATTGGTATAACCTTTATCGTCTAAGGTTTTCACAACATCCTGCCCTATTTCTCCTAAGCCTAAAACTAAAATTTTAGGCTCATTCGAAAGGTGCAAGAAGGTCTCAATAGTTTCTACGGTAGCATAAGATGTAGAAGCAGCACCGTCTCTAAAACCCGTCTCCTGTACCACTCTCTTATTAACAAAGAATACCGTATGCATCAAGCGATGAATAAACGGACCCGCCATTGCCATATCCGCAGACCATTGATAAGCATTTTTAATCTGATTAGGAATCTGAAGATCTCCTATTACTTGAGAATGCAAACCCGTGGCTACTTCAAAAACATATTCTAAGCCCTGCTCTTCTGTAAAGGTTTCAATGAAGGGCAAAATCAATGAAGAATCAATAGATTTCTGGGCAGAAAGTAGCTTTATAAGATCAATAGTATGATTCGATTCCGATACATAATAAATCTCCGTACGATTACATGTAGACAACACTACAGCCTCACTAACCCCAAAAATGTCCTTTATTTTTAAAAGAAGTGCCTTGCTCTCGTCTTCATTTAATGCAATTCTCTCCCTTAACTCCAGAGATGAAGTTTTAAATGAAATTGATATTACTTTAAAATGACCTGTCATACTGTATGTAATTCGACCGCAAATTTACGTTTAGAAAGTATATCTTTGTTATGATTAAAATCACAAAAGTCAATTTAGAATCATTCTAAACTAATTTTTAGCTTTCTTGAAAAAGTCCAATTTGAAACAATTCTAAGCTGTTCTACGGTGATATCTAACGAAATAAATCAATGTTCCGTTCCTAAATTCTTAAAATGTCAAAAAACAGGTTCTTTTTTAACATGTACGATCAGCTCTCTGGCTGGCGACTTGGTCTTATCAGTATTTTACTTATAGTTGGTGCGGGTGTATTATATTATTTCAATCAGCTTGGGCAAGCTTTAGAGGATAGAGAAACTAAATATGCCACGCTCTATGCAGAAAGTGTAAGATTCTTTATTGAACAAGGTATCGATAGCTCATGCGACTACACTTTCGTGTCTGACGTTATTGAAGCAAACGAAACCATCCCTACCATATTAGTTTCTGACGGAGTGCCTATTGACTTTAGAAATATACCCGAGTTAGCAGATTCCACCAGTAATTTCACCCCTGAGGAAGTAACCGCTTTGCTGCAAAAAAAAGTAGAAGAGATGAAAACCGAGCGGGAGCCCATATCCATAGATCTCTTGGATAATGAAACGGCTTATATATATTACTCCAGTTCTAGCACCTTAAAAGAGTTAAAGTTTTTCCCCTATATTCTTTTAGCCACATTTCTAATCTTTGGAACACTGGCATTTATAGCGTATAGCTCTTCCAGAAGAGCAGAAGAGAACAGGGTGTGGGTAGGCTTGGCAAAAGAAACAGCTCACCAATTAGGAACGCCTATATCTGGACTACTAGGATGGGTAGCAGTATTAAGAGAATCTGATGGCTTTGACCAAAATATTGGTGACGAAATGGAGAAAGATGTTTATCGCCTAGAAACCATTACCACAAGATTCTCAAATATTGGTTCAGTGCCTACCATGAAAGAAGAGAATCTAGGTTTAGTAGTAGAGCAAACTACAGAATATTTAAAAAGACGTATTTCTACAAAAATCGAATGGTTTATCACTAACTCTCTTCCTTCAGACGTCATGACCAAAATAAACCGTCATCTCTTTGAATGGGTGATAGAAAATCTTTGTAAAAACGCGGTAGACTCTATGACAGGCGTAGGAGAACTTCACGTTACCATTTATCAAAAACCTAATGGGAAAGTACAGATTGATATAAGAGATACAGGAAAAGGTATTAGCAATGCCAATCAAAGAAAAATCTTTAAACCCGGATTTTCCACCAAAAAGAGAGGATGGGGTTTAGGACTAACACTTGCCAAAAGAATAATAGAAACTTACCATGGAGGTAAACTATTCATTAAACAGTCTGAGTTAGATAAAGGAACTACTTTCGGGATTATAGTTTAAATCTGGTTAAGAATAATCTCTTCAGACTCTGCAGTATTGCTCAGGTTGCCGGAGTTATCCAATATCTGAATCTCAAATTTAAGCGTATCTTTTTTCGGGGAAAAAGCATGGAAAAACTCTATACTGTAACTCAATGTTCCTTGTATAGGACCAGGCTTGGTTTCAAAATTCAAACTCGGGAAATAACCAGAATAGGGAATCAATGGCGTAAACTCCTTAAAAACGCCGTTCTTTCTCCTAAATGGCCTTATGATGTAATTATAATTATCTGTTTCTTGAGCATCATTCTTTTGAGACTCGTTATAACCTAAATCTCCGTCACCATCTTCAAACCTGACAGAAACCACTACAGAGTCCTTGGTAAGACCTGCAAATTGATCTAACCTTATCTGACTATTGATGGAATCAAAATAGATAACTGGTGTCAATGAAAAGTTTGGTTCTTTAAAACAAGAACTCATGGTCACCAATAAACATAAAAAAACAACTAATTTTCCCACTATTCTCAATTCGAAAAGTAATTTTGTAAAAGAACGAAAAACAATTACGTTCTGTTTAAAAACGATTAAAAAAATAATCCATTGCCCATTAGTGAACCTTAAAAAAGATCTCAAAGCTGCTGTTATTTCACTTTCAGAAAACGACCAAAATTTTGAGCCGTTGGCTTTAGAAATTTTTAAGTTTCAAGCGGAACAGAATCCAATTTACAAAGCATTCCTAAAAAACCTTGGTGTAAAACCTTCAAAAGTTTCTCATCTCGAAAAAATACCTTGTTTACCCATATCATTTTTTAAGTCTCATCAAATTTCAACGGGTAAAGACAATGTCCAGCAAGTTTTTGAAAGCAGTGGCACAACGGGTTCTATAAACTCAAAACATTTTGTCTCAGATCTTCCACTTTACGAATACCTTAGCCTGAAATCATTTGAGGCACAGTATGGCCCAGTAACGGATTATCACATTTTAGCCCTTTTACCCAATTACCTTGAGCGGAGCAATTCCTCTTTGGTATATATGGTTCAAAGCTTTATATACAAATCCTTTTCAGCAGATTCCGGCTTTTATCTTCATAACCAAAAAGAACTCATTGCTAAATTAAAGTCACTTTTAAACGACCCCGATTCCAACAGAAAAATACTTCTCTTAGGTGTCACTTTTGCATTACTAGATTTATGTGAAGATAAAGATCTAATGCTGGATAACCCTGATAAACTAATCGTGATGGAGACGGGTGGCATGAAAGGAAAAAGAAGAGAAATGCTGCGAGAAGAGGTGCATGATGAGTTGAAAAACGCATTTCATATTTCTGACATTCATTCTGAATATGGAATGACTGAACTGCTCTCACAAGCTTACTCCAAAGGCAACGGTTGGTTTAAAACCTCCACCACAATGAAGGTATTGCTAAGAGAAGTAAACGACCCACTTAGTTATTTACCAAGTTTCAAAATCGGTCAAACACCAGCACCGAAAAATAAATACCGAAAAACGGGTGGTATTAATGTGATAGACTTGGCTAATATAGATTCATGTAGCTTTATAGAAACCCAAGACCTTGGTAGTTTTTCTGAAGATTATGAGTATTTTAATGTTTTAGGGAGGTTTGACAACTCAGACATTAGGGGCTGTAACCTCATGAGCCTTACTAATTTGTAGAAATACCTATCTATTAATAAATTATGGTAAGCTATTTGATTATACTTTTGTAAATTCTATTTCATTGCACCGTCATTGAATGTTAAAACTGCTTATAACATATAAAAAAAGGCTTACTAACCTTACGTCAAAAAATCGCTCTCTATTACTATTAAGGCCTATTCTCCGTCAATTTATTGACCTCCGAGAACTTGACCTTATCAATAGTGGATCCATTTTGAATGATCTCATTGCCTCTAAAAAAAGAATTGAACTATGCCATAGCATAGATCCAAGAGACGGAAAAACGAATCTTATAAGTCAACACCTAAGGAAAATCTGGAAAACAGACAATCTATTAAAAGAAGAAAGAGGGGCAGAAGATTTATACGTTGGATATCTTTTCATTACCGGAAAGCTCGTAGATGGCACTTTGATTAGATGTCCCTTGCTATTTTTTCCAGTGAATCTAGAATTACATGATAACAAGTGGTTTTTAGAGAAAAAAGAAGCCACAGCTTCGTTGAACAAAACCTTTCTTTTAGCATACAGCCAATTCAATAAGACATTTATTGACGAAGAATTTTTCAATTTTAGTTTTGAAGATTTCGGACATGAGCCCCTGGTTTTTCTTACCCAGCTTTACGAATTCCTAAAAGACAGTAAACTAGAAATAAATTTTAATTCTGAACTTTTCACACAAAGCTTAAAACCTTTTGAAACCCTGAAAAAGGAAGATTTAGAGTCTATTAAAATTGGAGAACTTAAACTCGAGCCTCAAGCTGTCTTAGGCATATTCCCCCAAACGGGTTCATATATAGCCGCAGATTATGACCAGTTGATATCCGACGGGCTCGCCAAATTTCAAGGTCCTGTTGAAGATTATCTTTTCAAAGATGCTCCATTAAAAGAGAAAATACGAGAGCAGGACTTACACCTCCCTTTTCCTGTAGATGCCTCTCAAGAAGAAGCCATAAGACAAATTAAATCTGGCAAGTCCCTCGTGATTCAAGGCCCTCCTGGGACAGGAAAATCACAACTTATCTGTAACCTCATGGCCGATTATGCCGCAGATGGGAAAAAGGTACTGCTGATATGCCAAAAAAGAGCGGCAATAGATACTGTTTATAAGAGACTGGAAGAAATAGGTATGGATAAATTCTCTGCCCTAATTCATGATTTTCAATCTGACAGAAATCTTCTTTATAAAAAAATCAGTTCACAAGTTGACAATATACTCCCTTATAAACATCAAAACCAGAGCTTAAATGCCATTTTTCTCGAAAGGGAATTTGATGCTTCCTGTAAAAAAATTGATCATTTAGTAAAAGAACTCACAGCATATAAAACAGCTCTTTTCGATACTTCCGTTTATGGGAAATCGGTCAAGGAGTTATACTTAATGGCGGATCACCAAACCGCAAAAGAGTTAGATTTAAGTGATACTTTCTCTTTTTTCCACTTTGATAGTTTAGACGTTTTTACGCATAAACTAGCTACCTTAGAAAGGTACCATAAGCTTTTTTTAGAAGATACAGAAGCCTATTCTTTCTGGCAGCAAAGAAAACCATTTACCAATTTTGCCCTTAAAGATTTAGAAACTA
>NZ_JBSRVI010000095.1:0-10418 GCF_055134445.1 Arcticibacterium sp. | reverse complement strand
CACTTCAAAAGTATCAGGGTTGCAATACAACATGCCGTCAACAGGAATCCAGGCAGAAGGTACTTTACCCATATTGTAAAGGTGCCAGCCTTCGGTGGTTTCTCCGTCAAATAACAGCTTCCAGCCATCTTCCTTTTCCTGCTCCGATAGGGTATTTGGCAAGGGTTCTTCTATTGTTGTTTCAGAAGAGCAAGCCATGAAGGCCATTGAAATAGATAAGAGTAAGATTAGTTTTTTCATTCTTAAAATAGGGTTATTGATAATTGGTTTGAATATAATGGGTTTACGAATTGATTTGAAACAATTTAGCTACGGTCCCGATAACTGTCGGGAGAATTTCTAATGAATAAAGCGGGTTAAACGTAGTCTAATTTTCAAAGTGTTTGGCATTTGACAAAATTCTATTTCTGGTCCATTTTTTTATGCCTGCAAATTCCTCTTTCCTCACAGGGCAGTCTGCCACTTGACAGTAATTGCAACATTCTGGAATACAGGGGTCTGTATGTATAAACACTTCGACATCAAAAGGATAGTTTGATTCTACCGTGTCTTCAAAAAGACCCACCTCTTTATGAGCTTCTTCTAGGCTAAGATAGTAAGGTAGTGTTAAATGGCAATCTATATGTATATCCGCACCATATTTCTGAACTCTAAAATTATGCACGTCTATCCATCGGGGTTTTCTATGACGATTCAAAATTTCTAAAAGCGTGCTAAAGGTGTCTTCGTCTAGTTCATCCATCAATCCACTGATAGACTTCCTGACTATCTTAAGGCCGTTGTAAATAATAAAAGCGGCTAAACTCAAGGCTAAAATGCCATCAATTCTTTCTTCTCCGGTCCATTTCACCAAGAAGAGACCCGCAATTAAAGCCGCACTACTTAAACTGTCAATTAGAAGGTGTTTTCCGTCAGACGAGATGGCAATAGAGTCATTTTTTTTACCAACGCTAATCAGATAATAACCCAAGAGAGCATTGACAATCATGGTGATGCTGATCAACCCAATTCCACTATTTATAGCCTTGACTTCAGCCTTTTCAAAGAATGAATAGACCGCAGGTATGATCATAATTACACCCGCCAAAACGATCATGACTCCTTCCACACCGCTAGAAAAGAATTCTATTTTCCCGTGTCCATAAGGATGATTCCTATCCTTAGGTCTATTAGAAATATAAATGGAATATAAAGCGAAGGCTGCTGCGGCCACATTGACAATAGATTCTGAAGCGTCTGTTAAAACAGCTTTAGAATTGGTCATGTAGTAAGCCAAAAATTTAATAAGCATTAATACAAAACCCACTGCCAGAGAAAGGCTTATGACTTTTTGATTAACACTTCTATGATTCTGTTCCAGAATAATTTTATTTCAATGGCTTAAACTTAGCGATTTCTACTAATTTCGCAGGCATGATAGAGCAGAAAAGTCCTTGGCAGACCTTATCCAAAAAAACGGAATACGAAAATAGTTGGATTGAAGTGGTTCATAAAGAAATGCTGAACCCGAACGGGAATCCTGCCATTTATGGTCAGGTAAACTTCAAAAATGTGGCTATTGGCGTGCTCCCTCTAGATAATGAAGGCTTTACTTGGCTAGTGGGTCAATTCCGCGTACCCTTAGACGAGTATTCTTGGGAAATTCCAGAAGGTGGCTGCCCAATAGGAGAGGAGTGGACTGAAGCTGCCAAAAGAGAACTTAAAGAAGAGACTGGTCTTATTGCGGAGCATTTTGAAATGCTTTGTAAAGTGCATACTTCTAATTCTGTTTGTAACGAGGTGGGCTATGTATTTACAGCAAAAGGGCTTTCTCAAAGCGACGCACAACCAGAAGATACTGAAGACCTAAAGGTCAAAAAAGTACACATCTCAGAAGCTCTTCAGATGGTCATGGATAATGAAATTACAGATTCCCTCAGCGTAGCCGCTATCCTAAAAGTAGCTCGAATGTTGAAAATTTAGTTTTCAATAGTGACGTTGTACGTTTAGGCTTAAATTGTCTGATTGAAAAGTATTTACTTTTTGACTAAAATACTGGGATTCACCAATAAATATATCTTACTTATAAGGTCAAAAAAAATGCCATGAAAAAAAACATATACTTTATTATTTCAGCTTGCTTTCTGTTTAGCTGTTCATCTTCCAATAAAGAAAAAATATATTCACCAGAGGAAATAGAACTCGAATCTACCAAGATAAATGATTTTTTTGAAAAGAGCTTTAGTGAGATGTTGGATAGGTCTCCGTCTTTCCAAACCTATTTAGGCATCAAAAAAGATTATGACAAATGGAATGACCTTTCAGAAGACAACAAGGCAAAAGAATTGGAAATAACAAAAAAAGAGTTACAGTTTCTGCTTGATTCTATTAATGTCCATGCCTTAAAGGGACAGGATCTTATTAGCTATAAGTTATTCAAAGAAAATGCTGAAAACGAGATATCTGATTACAAATGGCGTCATTATAATTATCCTGTAAATCAGATGTTTGGGCCGCATGCTGATGTAGCATCTTTCTTGATAAATATGCATATTATTACAGATTCAAGTGATGCGGAGGCTTATGTAGCCAGATTAAATAGGGTGGGTACTTACTTTGACCAAGTCATTGAAAATCTAGAAATTCGAGAAAAAAAGAATATTATACCACCGAAATTTGTATTTCCGAGGGTCATTGAATCTTCAAAAAATATCATTTCTGGTGCCCCATTTGACAAAGGGAAATCAAGTGCTCTGCAGGATGATTTTTATAATAAGATAGATAAACTTGAGCTTAGTCCTTCTTCAAAAGCTGCCTTAAAAAGAAAGGCTGATGCAGCTTTGTTAAGTACTGTATTACCTGCCTACGATAAATTAATAGCTTTTCTAGAGGGTCAGCATGAGCGTGCCACGGACGAAGACGGTATTTGGAAAATGGAAGGCGGGAAGGAGTATTACAACATTGCTTTAAAACGAACCACCACTACAGATTTAACGGCAGAGCAAATTCATGAAATTGGACTGAAAGAAGTGGCTAGAATTCATAATGAGATTAGAGAAGTTATGAAGCAGGTTAATTTCAAGGGTGATTTGAAAGAATTCTTTGGCTATCTTCAAAAAGATGAAGCATTTTTCTATCCAAATACGGATGCTGGAAGGCAAGCCTACCTAGATAGTGCTACGGCCATAATTGACAATATGAGGACACGTTTAGATGAGCTTTTTATAACAAAACCTAAAGCAAAAATGATTGTCAAAAGAGTGGAGCCTTTTAGAGAAAAAGCGGCTGGTTCTGCCTTTTATCAGTCTCCCGCTCCAGATGGCAGTAGGCCAGGAACTTATTATGCCAATTTGGCAAATATGCAAGATATGCCAAAATATGATATGGAAGCTTTAGCTTATCATGAGGGTATTCCTGGGCATCACATGGATAGGTCTATAGCTCAAGAATTGACAAACCTCCCTAGGTTCCGTAAGTTTGGTGGATATACGGCTTATGTAGAAGGTTGGGGGTTATATAGTGAGTTTATCCCTAAAGAAATGGGCTTATATGCTAATCCGTATTCTAACTATGGGAGACTGGCAGCGGAGCTTTGGCGTGCGTGTAGGTTAGTGGTAGATACCGGAATTCACTTGAAAAAATGGACAAGAGAAGAGGGGATAGCGTATTATAAAGATAATACTGCTGGTAGCGATAGAGACTGTGAAAGAATGGTAGAAAGGCACATTGTAATGCCCTCACAAGCCACTGCTTATAAAATTGGGATGATGAAAATTCTAGAATTACGAGCTAAAGCTCAGGCTGAATTAGGGGAGGATTTTGACTTAAGAGAATTTCATGAAGTAGTACTTACTTCAGGAGCCCTTCCTTTAAGTATGCTGGAGACCCTTGTGGATGATTGGATTAAAGAGAAAAGAAAATAGTACCAAAAGAAAACCTCTTTACCGAGCTGATTATGCTGGGTAAAGAGGCTTCACTTGACAATGAAATTTTGGATTTAGATAAGGCAGATATTTTGAAAACGATTCCAATTACAGGGTTTATAAAATGATAGAGGCTTGTCTTTATGCTTTTTTGATGGGCATCTTCCTGAGTTTCGGTTTTGGTTCTGTTTTTTTTGTTTTACTGCAAAACAGCATTGAATACGGCAGAAAAGCGGGCTTTAAGATTGCCTCAGGTGTTTTAAGTAGCGATGTCGTTTTAGTGGCTGTTGCTTTGATGGGAACTTCATTTTTACCCGATATTCCTAATTTTGAGAATTACGCCAGAGCCATTTGTGTGGTGCTTTTATTTGCGATGGCTTTGGGTCAATTTAGAAAAACAACAAGTAAAGAGCGGTTTGTGGATTTTAGAGCCGCACGTTTTATCTATTATTACGCCAAAGGCTTCATGTTAAATATTATAAATCCTGTTAATTTTTTAACATGGGTTGTTATCATTGGCGGGATAAAGTCTTATCAGCTATCTCAAAATCAAACTATCCTTTTTTTTGTCATTTGCTTAAGCACCATTTTTCTGTCCGAATGTGTCATAGCCCACTATGCTAGTAAACTTAAAGTGTTTTTGAATCCCAAAACCTTAAGTAACATAAAACGTTTGACCGCCATTATATTTATTATAATTGCTACCAAAATTGCTTATGATGGTTTTATTTAAGAGGAGTGGGGTATAAAACCCTTTTGACCGTTATTCATGATGTTGGTTTGAATCGATAACATTGGCAAAATCTCGAAAACAATTTTCACCTTTTGTGAAGATTTTTCTACTCATATTTCACTCCTTGGGAGCTAATAATGCAATTTATTATTTAGAACTTGAGTAAACTCAAATCTGCTGTAGCGGATAATTTAGCTTCACAAAGCTCTCCCAATCTTGCTGGCTATTTCCTTTAAGGACTCTTGGAAATTTATTTTGACCGCCTTCTTTACCTTTCAATTTCATCCAAGACATGAATGCCGCATGTGGTAATACGCGACAAAAAATATTTTTCAAGGCATGCCCACGTTCCACAGCATAATCATCATTTATTTCTGAAAGCGTTTGGTCAATATATCTGCCCATTTCGTCTGGGTCAATGTCTGCGTCACAGGCAACGTACCACTGATGAGCAAAAAGGGGAGGATGTTTAATTCCAGTAACACAGAATTCTCTGATTGAAACACCGAAATGCTCAGAAGCGGCATCCACGGCCTTATTCATATTATCTACCGAAAGATGCTCACCGCATAAACTCAGGAAGTGTTTGGTTCTGCCTGTAATAATAATCTCAGCTCTTTTCACATTGGTAAACCTGATGGTATCGCCAATCAGATATCGCCAAGCCCCAGAGCAGGTTGAAATCAATAATGCATAATCTTTTCCGGCATCTACCTCATCCACCATAAAGGTTTGAGGATTTGCTAGCATATTACCTTCGGTATCAAAATTGGCTTCATTGAACGGAATGAATTCAAAGAAAATCCCATTATTCAGCACCAATTGTAAGCCCCCCTCTGGTCTAACCTGATAAGCAAGAAAACCTTCAGAAGCCAAATAAGTTTCTATGTAAATGATAGGTTTCCCTAAAAGCTTATCAAAATCCTTTTTGTAAGGCTCAATGGAAACGCCTCCCCAAGCAAAGGCTGTTAAATTTGGCCATATTTCGTGAATGTTTTTGAGTTCATATCTATCGATGATTTTCTCCATCAATAATTGAATCCAAGCAGGTACCCCGGCCAAAAAACCGACATCCCAATCTTTGGCATTTGCCGTAATATCTTCCAGTTTTTTAGCCCAGTCTTTTTCTTGAGCTATTTGCTGACCAGGTTTGTAAAATCTATGAAACCAAGCCGGCATGGTTTTCTGAGTGATTCCACTCAAATCTCCTTCATAATGATGCCCTACTTCATTCAAAATAGTGCTTCCTCCTAACATTAAATAACCTGTTTCGTATAGATCCGCAGGTAAGTTTTTATAATTCCCTAAAGAGATAATCTGATTTATACTTGTTCTTTGAATGGCCTTTATCATTTCATTGCTCACAGGTATCGCCTTAGATGCGGCCTCTGAGGTGCCAGAACTTAATGCAAAATTTCTGATGATTCCGGGCCATGTTACATCTACTTCGCCATGTCTAGATCTGTGCCACCATTCCTTATAAATTCTGTTATAATCATAAACAGGAACATTCTTTTTAAAGGCTTCATAGAAATCTCTTTTTCCTCCTGTTATAGAAGTTTTAAGAACGGCATTGAAACCGTACTTCTGACCAAATTGTGTTTCCCTAGCTGTAGAACACAGCTTCTTCAAGGTGTTCTTTTGCCATTTAAACGGCTTTGGTTGACGAATTTTTTGAAGTGCATTTGATAACTTAATACCACCTTTTAATACGTTTCCAATCACAGCCATATTAGAATTTCCAAGTTTCCATTTCTTTCATCCCTTCATAATTTGTCATATCATAATGACAAGGCACAATAGCAACATAATTGTTTGCCAAACACCACATATCTGTATCTACAGCATCAGGTTCATGATTCACAAAGTCACCGCCCATCCAGAAATAGGGTCTGCCGTGAGGGTCTTTTCTTGCGTCAAAATCCTCTTTCCAGTAACCATCAGTTTGTCTGACAACTTTAACTCCCCTTATAGGTTCTTCTGACTTTTTGGGAAAGTTAACATTGAGTGCATTGTGTTTCGGTATTCCGTTTTTTAGAACAGCCAAACAAATCTTTCTAATGAAAGGCTTTGTATGAGAAAAATCTGAATCATAACTGAAATCGTCAATAGAAAACCCAATAGCAGGTATACCTTCAATGGAAGCCTCTCTGGCGGCGGCCATAGTTCCAGAATATAAAACAGAAAGTGATGCATTATGACCATGATTAATACCACTCACCACCAAATCTATTTTCCTACCATTTAAATAATGATGTTTAGCCAGTTTAACACAGTCCGCAGGTGTTCCACTACACTCATAAGCCTCTATACCCTCGTGAATAGTTGATTTCTTAGTGTGTAAAGTTTTATCTACTGTTATGGCATGTCCCATACCCGAATTTGGACTATCTGGAGCTAAAACAAAAACGTCACCAATTTCTTTTACTGCATCTATTAAAACAGCTATTCCAGGAGAGGTTATGCCGTCGTCATTACTTACTACAATCAGTGGCTTCATCAAAAGTCTATTTTATTTGGTCAACAAAAGTAGGCAAAAAAGGCTATTGCTTCTCGGCTCTAATTCAATTCTGGTATGTAGGTATTCATTGACGACAGGTTGTCAGGCACTTGTGAAGTTTAATTATTAACAAAAACTTTACTTCAGCGTCATGCTATGAGCTTGGAATGCTCTACTTCTTGGTTGGTTTAATCAGAATGTAACATAGCCTCAATTCTATCCAGTTTTGAATTGAAATGCGTCATAAACTTATTTTGATACAACAACACATCCTGACGCTCCTGAATAGTCCTTTCCAATGTTGAAATAAGGTCATTCTAATGGAAACACTAAATAAGCAAATGACGAATCTAAAAGATAATCTTAAAAGAGGACGATTTATCACCGAATTTGGGTATTCGGAAAGGAGGGATGCATTAAGTTCTTAGCAAAGCCCAGAAGCTTTTTCCAGATTTGGAGCAAAATGCTCATCAGTCTTTCAAACCTAAATCTTCCACAATATGGAGCTTCTTTGTGTTTTTTCTGGTTCTGGCGGCAATTTCAGGTTTGTAACCTTCTAGTGTTTTTTGATAATAACCGGTACCATCATAATATCGCTTTCTGGGATGCTCTTTACACGCAGTGGAACAAGCTCCCTGCATTTCATCCCCACAGCTTTCACAAATGGCCACATGCTGATTACAAACAGGATTGGCACAGTTCACCATCCTATCAGATTTTGTTGCACAGATATGACATTTCGAAATTACAACTGGATTTACAGCATTAACCTCCGTGGTGAGTCTGCCATCAAAAACATAGCATTTTCCATCAAAATTTTCTCCACCGGCTTCTAAACCATACTTGATAATACCGCCGTGAAGTTGATAGACATTTTCAAATCCCTGCTCCAATAAATAAGCACTGGCCTTTTCGCATTTAATGCCTCCCGTACAGTAGGTAATTATTTTCTTATCTCTTAAATGCTCAATCTCCTGCATATGATCCGGCAAATCTCTTAAATTCTCCATATCAAAAGTGACGGCACCTTTAAATTTCCCTACAGCATGCTCATAATTAGAACGCATATCCACCAACACCACGTCATCGTCATTCATCATGGCTTTAAATTCATCGGGTTCTAAGTGCTTTCCTGTTCTCACATTAGGATTGACACCCAGCTCAGAATGAACTATCTCTTTCTTTATTCTTACATATAATTTTTTAAAAGCATGAGTTTCAAGAGCCTCTATTTTAAATTCTACTGCCGAAAAACGTGGGTCTTCTTTTACCCAAGCCATATATGCTTCGCAATCTGCCTTTAAGCCAGAAACCGTACCATTCAATCCCTCAGGTGCCACTATAATTCTACCAAGCAAATTATTATCAAGGCAAAACTGGTGATGTACGTCTCTATATTCCACCAAATTTTCGATGGGCGAATAGATATAATAAAGTATAACGCTAAAGTCTTTCATAATAAATTCAAAAATGCGAATGCAAAGTTAATAAAGGTTCTATGCATTTTCTATGATTATTGACAGTATAAGTCCTAATTTTGGGTTCATACCTATACGCTCTCTTGCCTTATGCATATAGCCATTACCGGAAATATTGGTGCCGGAAAAACCACTTTAGCAGAAAAATTAGCAGAACACTATGGCTGGGAAGTCTATTACGAAGCCGTAGATAACAATCCCTACTTAGCTCCATTTTACAGCGATATGCCGAAATGGTCATTCCATTTGCAAGTTTTCTTCTTAAACTCACGATTTGAGCAAGTGCTTAAAATTAAATCTCAAGAAGAAAAAACCATCATTCAGGACAGGACCATTTATGAAGATGCCTATATTTTTGCTCAAAACCTTTATGAGTCAGGCCATTTGAATGAAACGGACTTTAGAACTTACGAGAGTCTTTTTAATACCATTATGCAGGCTATAAGTCCGCCCGATTTAATGATTTACTTAAAGGCTGACATTCCAAAGCTATTGAAGCAAATTAAAAAGAGAGGAAGAGATTACGAGCAGAGCATTGACCCTAATTATCTTAAAAGCCTCAATGTTTTGTATGAAAAATTTTCAGACCAATATGAGCATGGAAAACTGATTGAAATTGACGTGAATGAGATGGATTTCGTGAATAACGAGACAGACTTTTTGAGCATTACAAAGGCCATTGAAAAGCATATTAACTTGGGTAAACAATTGAAAATTTGATTTACTCCAAATAAGCCAAACTCCTATTTTTACTTTCAAATACAAGGCATAATCTACCTTGTATGTTTGTTAACCATCCCATTATAGGAACATTTAACACTATTTAAAGTAATTCATGAAAACGGTTTGGACTGAATTTTGTTATTTTGACCGAAAATAGCCCATTAACATAAAATACTGCATCTAATAAAACACTTATGGATTTTAAAAAATTAAATACAATAGGCGGATGGTTAGCTTTCCTGATAGCCCTTGTTACATACACTTTAACCGTGGAGCCCACCGCCAGTTTTTGGGACTGTGGCGAGTTTATAGCCTGTGCCTATAAGCTACAAGTTCCACACCCAGCTGGAGCACCTTTCTTCTTGCTATTAGGTCGTTTAGCCTCCCTTTTTGCAGGAGGTAATGTAGAAAAAGTAGCTTTAAGTATCAATATGCTGTCTGTTTTGGCATCTGCTTTCACCATCCTCTTTATGTATTGGACTATCTCTTTATTGGGTAGAAAAATATTAAACAAGAAAGGTGAAGAATTGAATGGTTCAGACAGAATCTTAGTTTTAGGAGCCAGCTTAGTGGGGGCATTAATATATGCTTGGTCAGATTCTTTCTGGTTCTCTGCTGTAGAAGCAGAAGTTTACGGTATGTCATCTTTCTTTACCGCCATAGTTATCTGGGCAGTATTAAAATGGGAATTAATAGAAGACGAAGCCGCAGCTAACAAATGGCTTATTTTCATAGCTTATCTGGTAGGTCTATCTATAGGAGTTCACCTTTTGAACTTAGTTACTATTCCTGCTTTAGGACTTTGGGTTTATTACAAAAGGACTAAAAAAGTAAGCCTTAGAGGGATTATCTCGGCTCTAATAATTGGCTTAGTCATTTTAGGAGTCATCATGGTAGGGGTAATTACCGGAATTCCTTCTTTCAGCTTTTTCTTCGAGAAGTTATTTGTCAATTCCTTCGGTTTACCATTTGGTTCTGGAATGATTTTCTTTGTCTTGGCTCTGATAGCGGCATTGGTTTACGGCATCATTTGGTCTGGCAAAAACAGTAAAGTTTGGGTCAATACAGCTTTGCTCTCATTT
>NZ_JBSRVI010000094.1:0-5829 GCF_055134445.1 Arcticibacterium sp. | reverse complement strand
TAGGGCAACAATTGAACAACAAATATAAGAAATAAAGAGCAATTGGGCAACAAAAAAGAGATGATAAAATCTTATAAAATCAATAAAAACAAGTAGTTAGAAAACAAAAGAAAGATAATTACTTTCCTCTACTTGAAATGTTCTATTTGTTGCTGATACCTGAGCTGTTGTACGGTTAATTCCCACTCTATTTGTTGCAAAGTCTCCTCCAATCAAAGTATTCAAGCTATCGCTGTTTTCAATATAGAGTTTATTACTTCCCAATTCGTTTTTGCCTGCTTGATAGCCGAGGAATATGTTTCCATTACTTCTCGTTAACTCCCCTAAATTCATGCCTGCCTCAAAACCCAAAATAGTATTATAATCACCCGAACTATTTCTGAATGCATGGTGACCTACAATTGTATTTTGGGAACCTTCGGCTCTTATTATACCTATCCGATTTCCAATGAAAATACTTTCTGAACTACTCCAGAAGCTTCCAGTATATCCCATTAAAGCATAATTTCCGATAGAAATAACGCCGTTATGAATACCGTTTTGCATATTCATTTGGCCTAACGCAATATTATTACCAGCGTCAAAATAATTCACATTTCCCATCGCCTTCGCACCTATGGCAATGTTTGGCTTTTCGCTAGACGGATTAAGTTTAGCCAATGCCCCATAACCAATGGCTATTTGGCTTGATGCATCAGGGTCAAAGAATTCATGCTGTGGAAGATTATATGATTTTAGTGCATTGGTTCCTATCGCGATATGTCTTCGCGAACTTTGATTACTTAATAATGCATTTTTTCCAATGGCTATATTCGTGGTATCACTGGCCCTAGCAGGAAGGCCGCCTCTAATACCATTGGGTAATATTTCCACAGACATGGAGTCTGCCTGAATGATGCTTATTTGAGCTTCGGCATAAGTGCTCATTAGAAATAAAGCACCTAGACAAATTTTTTTTAGAACTTTGAAAGGTTTCATTCGTTAGTTATTAATCCGTTTCTTATTGCTTTTTTCACTAATCCCACCACCGTCTTAGCTTCAAACTTTAGCATGATGCTTTCAATCATTTCATTGATTTCTTGCATGCTCAATTTCATTTCTTCGGCTATTTCATGATGTTCCTTTTCATTTGAAATCAGTCTTAGCAGCTGCTGTTCCTCTTTATCTAACCTCATGCATTGCTACATTTTTAGATTTTCGTTTCACAAAGTTTGGAAAGAACCACGGCTTAGTACTTCATGGATTACGTGGATTTCGGCTCATGGTATACCATGAATTCGCTTCTGGTCGTAAACCATGATTTTTAGTTTAACTATTGTTTACTATGGCTTTATACAAGAAATTGCTTCATCTAAAGTATAATAGATGAGGCAAATTGGAATTCTGCTTTTATGCTGTTTAAGTTTTCAATCTCTCCGAGCTCAAGAAATTGACTTTGAAAAATATTTCAAGGCAATTGAGAACATGACCTATAACATTGAAAAGTTTGACACGGCTTACTATTTAAGTGATGTAATGCTGCAAAATGCCAATACAGATAATGAAAAAGGGTTGGCCAATTTTGCAAAAGGGCTGGTTATTGTTAAAAATGGTTGGGGATATTACCTTGGCGAATATGGCGTTCCGTATCTAGAAAATGCGATTAATTACTTTGCCGCTGTTAACGACAGAAAGCACATCCAAGAAGCTCTAAATGCTCTTTCCATAAGTTACATCACCATCTATAATCCCGACAATAAAATAACTTCTGAGCGAGAATTGGAATGTATAAGAATGGCCCTCCGGATTCAGCATGATAAAAACTACCAGATTCCATTGCCATTTGTGGCCAATCAAAAAGACGAAAAAACGAACCCAGAAAGCATAAAAAGAACGATTAAAGTAATTCAAGATAATTTAGCGTATGCTTTAGAGCAGCAAGACAGTCTTACTTTTATGTACCGAACAGAAAAACTAGGCTATCTCTACTGGCAACTAGACGGTAACTTAGACAGGGCCGAGCCCTCTCTTTTAGCTGCAAAAGAAATGGCTCAGAGGTTTAACAATCCTTTTTTTGAAAGCGTTTGCCTCAGCCAGCTTGCCGTTTATTCCAACATCTCTAAAGATTATCAAAAAGGACTGCAATATTCATTGGAAGGACTGAAACATTCCCAAACAAACAATCTGGGTTTTCGGGAAACCATTTTTAGAGACCAGCTTTATAATGCCTATATGGCTCTTGGTAATAAAGAAAAAGCCATTTATCATAAGTCGCTTACCATTGAGGCTAATGAGAAACTGCAACGAGATACGCAGCATAAACGCCATAAAATGGTTGTGGATAGAATTAAGGAATTGGAGTATAGAAACCAATTGGAGCATGAACTCAGCAAAGAAAGAAATCGGATAAAGATGTACTATACCGCTCTGTGGGGACTTTTAGGACTTGTGGGTTTAGCTCTTTATTCTAATTATAGGCTAAGACAAAAAAACAAAGAAATAAAAAGAGCCGCTCTTAATGGTCAAACCATTGAGCGGAAAAGGGTAGCGGCAGATTTACACGACAACCTTGGTTCCACCATATCTTCAATACAATGGGCTATGGATAGTATAGACCAGCGAGAGTTAAAAGCGAGCCAACTGGAAGTCTTTAAAAGCCTTCAAAATCTTCTTCAAAAAGCCTATGGCGATATACGACTACTGGCTCATAACCTTTTACCCCTTTCTTTAGAAGAACAAGGACTGGCAGATTCTTTAAAAGAACTGGTTCATAAAATGAATAAGAATGGCAAAACGAAGTTTATACTTTCGGTCGACGATGACTTTAAGAGACTTGATAAAACCAAGGAGTTTGAACTGTATTGTATCTCTTTAGAATTGTTTAGCAACATTATTCACCATGCAGACGCCACTGAAGCTCATGTAGAGCTCTCACAAACTTCTGGTAAAACTACCCTCTCCATATCTGATAATGGGAAAGGTTATGAACCCTCTTCAAACGATGGAATGGGACTTAAAAACATTAAAGAAAGAGTATCTTCTATTGGTGGCACTTGGCAGATAAAACGAGCGGATGAAAATGGTGTTTTCAATCTTATTGAGGTTCATCATTAAAGTTAAACTGTTATGGACTCATCAGTAATCAAAATTTTAAGCCTACATCCTATCAAGTTTATTTTACCTTGGGTTTTAATTCTGGGTTTACATTCCTTGGCCTGCGGCCAAAAAAAGAGTATTAGTGATACCACAGCAGTTATAGCTTTAATAGAAAAAGCCAATAATTATCTCCATAAAAATGCACTTCAAAAAGCTTTAAAAACGAGTAATGAGGCTGAAGAAATAGCCAACAAAATGAAATGGAAACCCGGCTTACTTAAAGTGTATTTAACCAAAGCCTCTATTCAAAATGTATCAAACCAGCATTACGAGGCTATTTCAACAGGATTGAAGGGTTTAAACCTAGCAAGGGAACAGGATGACAAGCTAAACGAAGTATCCTTTTACAGATCACTGGCAAATAATCATGACATGTTAGACAATTATGCGGTCGCCATTCCTTACTATCAAAAATGCCTGGAATCTTCTAGAAACTTACCAGAGGCTGAAAAAATAAGAGGGCACTGCTATGTGGAATTAGGCGATGCTTACAGAATTCATTTCAAAAACCCAGAAAAAGCTAGAGAACTCATAGAACACGGGATTGCCATTTACGAAAAACTAGACTCTTCTGCTTTAGGTTACGCTTACGATTATCTCGGCGAAGCCCTCACAGACTTGAGACTATTTAAAAAGTCAGAAGAAGCTTTTAAGAAGTCTAGGGCTCTATATGAAAAAAACCAAGACCTCTACCTCATTCCAGAGTTACTCTTTCATACCGCCAATCTATATCTGAAAGAAAAGAACTACCCCAGTGCCATAGCATATGCCAACGAGGGTCTGGTTTATAGCAAAAAAATGAAAACCATTTATGGCGAAAGTGAAGCAAACCGAACCTTATATGAAGTTTATAAAGCCACCAATAAGCCAAATTTGGCACTGCAACATTTTGAGCGTTATACCCTCTTAAGGGATACTATGCATATGGCCAATATTCATAATCGCTTTAAACAAGTGGAAATGGATGTTCAGCTTCAAAAACAGGAATCTAGAATTAAAGAACTAGTACTAAAGCAACAAAAGAATCAATTACAAACACAGCAGCTATGGCTCTATGGCCTTCTTGTACTCTTATTAATTACAGCTCTTTTCATCTTTTACTTTAGAGCATTAAACAAAAAACTGAAGGCCAAAAATACGCAAATATCTGAGGCTTTATTATTGGGACAAGCCATCGAGAGAAAGCGTGTAGCCACGGATTTGCATGACACCATAGGAGCTAATCTTGCATCCATAAATTGGACACTTGATGTAATCAACACAGAGAATCTACCATCCAAAGAGAAAGATGTTTTCCAAAAATTAAGAAATCAGCTCGTCCAAACCTATGAACAAGTAAAACTCCTAACGCAAAACCTAGTGCCTGAAGAGCTTGAAAAAAGAGGGTTGGTTTTGTCGTTAAAAAACCTTGTCAGAAAAAACAATGAATCTCTAAGAGCAAAGCATACTTTAAAAATCGATGACCATTTCAAACCACTGCATGCCAAAGTAGAATTTCAGGTTTACTATATCTGTTTAGAACTTATGAATCAGAATAAAAACAAACTTTGGGGAGAATTTTCTTTAGCACAAGTTGGAAATCAGATAAAGCTAAAACATACTACCGATGGAAATCTCTCTAATACCAATGATGACACAAGTCAAAGAAACGTAGCTCTTCGAGTGGAAATTTTAAATGGAAAATTAAAAGAAGTAAATGAAGCTGGTGTAAAAACAACCACTATAAATTTCAAACTAGCTTAATTAGCCTTCCACCAAACCATGTTTCAACGCAAATTTGGTCATACCAATGGCACTTTTAACGTTTAATTTTCGCATCAAATTACCCCTGTGTGTCTCTACGGTGGCTACACTTACGAAAAGTTTTTCAGCAATCTCTTTGGTATTAAATTCTTCTGCCACCAATTTAAGGATTTCTAATTCTCTTGGAGTGAGTAGCTCTATGGTAGTAGGTGTAGCTTGATTTAAATCTTCACCAAAATTCATGGCTAATTCATTTACCACGTCCTCACTAAAATATTTCTTTCCCGAGACAATGACTCTTACAGCTCTTTCTAGTTCATCTTTCCCAGATTTCTTCAAAACGTAACCCTTCACTCCTGCTCGAATAGCGTCCCTAATTTGTGTGGCGTCTTCCACCATAGTCAGCATCAGAATTTTCAATAAAGGTGCCTTCTCTCTTAAAGTTAAAGCCAAATCTACACCAGAGCTTTCTGGCATATTAAAATCCGAAATAAGGACGTCTACCTCATTAGAAATCAAAAATGTAATGGCGTCTTTGGTATTATTAAAACATTTCAAAACCTGAAAGTCTTCTATGGATTCAAACAATAGACGCAGAGCATCCAACACCACTTGATGGTCGTCAATTAAAACAAGACTTATGGGTTTCTGAGTCATTACTTAAGTTTGGACAAACGAAAATAACGGAAGTATTGGAAGAATAAATAAAAGCAGCCTTGAAATCTACTTCTCGGTTACAGATAGGGCATAATATACTCATTTTTAGCAGCTTCTAATCCTGCGAAATCAAAACCGCTACGTTTCCCGTCTTTTGCCCAGAATAAACATAAGCAAAAGCCGCTCCTATTTCATTGAGCCTATATGTTCTATCAATTAGGGGTTTCATTTGCCCAGATTCTATCAGTTTTTTTATCAGCAAAACACTTTTCATAGTATTCAATGGTATAGGAA
>NZ_JBSRVI010000093.1:0-47679 GCF_055134445.1 Arcticibacterium sp. | reverse complement strand
TTTCGGGTAGAAACTTATTTATTTGGTCACCACTTAAATATGTGGATCCAGAGGTAAACCTTACAGGAAGTTCAAAAGGAAGAGGATTAGAGTATTTTACAAACCCAGGAACGGGTTCGTACATTGTATCATTGAAATTAGGAATTTAAGAAGAAATGAAGAAAGTCATAATCGTACTACTTAGTTTATTTGCTTTTTCTTGTGAAAAGTATTCGGCGGGTTTAAATGTGGACCCCAATAACTTTACCGATGCACCAGGAGAATCTATCATTGGACAGGCTAATTTAACTTGGTTACTTATCACTGAAGGAGAAACCTCAAGAATGGCTGGAATATTTTCAGATCAGTTTACAGGTTTTAGTAATCAGTTTGTTAATTACAATGTTTATGATGTGAAATCGGTAGATTTTGATGGCATATGGTCAGGTAATTATTCTGGCGGCATAGCTCAAACGAGGATAGTCCAAGAAAAGGCTATTGCTGCAGGAAATACTACTTTGCTAGGTGTTTCTCAGATAGTGGAAGCTGTAATGGCGGGCGAGCTTTCTGCTCTTTTTGGAGATATACCTTTTTCGGAAAGTGCTCAGCCCGTAGCTTTTCCAAATCCAAAATATGATCCGCAGACTCAGGTTTTTGCGGCAGTACAGAGTTTATTGACTCAGGGTATAGCCAATGTCGGCAATGCCAAAGTAAGTGATTTTTATGGCAGCCCTGTTTTTGTTGCAAATAGTGCCACTTGGGCACAAGTAGCCCATACTTTGAAAGCTAGATATTATTTGATAACTAAAAACTATCAGGCCGCTAGAGACGAGGCCAAATTAGGGGTTTCTAGTAATGAGCATAGCTTAAAGGCTTTTCATTCAAGTCTATCAGGTCAAAGAAACCTTTATTATCAGTTTGGAATAGAGCAGCGTGGAGGTTATTTGACGGCCACAAGGTCTTATCTTAGAAAAATACTCAACTTATCAGATACCTCTGTAGACCGCGTTTTATATACTCCTGGTGATGAGGTTAGGTACAGCCATTATTTTTCGGGAAATGAATTAAATTATACTACAGGTGGGTATTTTGCTCAAGATGCGTCTTTCCCGATTGTGGATTGGTACGAAAACCTTTTCATTTTGGCGGAATCAGAGTTAAGGTTAGGAAATGAGGTAGAAGCTAGAAAAGCTTTCAATGCCGCTAGAGCTGGTCTGGCGAAGAAATATAATGCATCATTCCCAGAAGTGGCAATAGGTGGAAATACACTTTTGAAGGTTATTCTTGAAGAAAAGTATATTACGATGGTGGGTTCTCCTCAAGTTTATAATGACTTAAGAAGAACCAAAAATCTTTTAGGTATTCCCGTTAAAAGTAGTACGGCTACTAATATACCTCAGCGTTTTCTTTATCCAGCTGTGGAAATCAATACCAATAAAAGTTTTCCGGGGATTATAAGCTTATATACACCTACCACCGTTAATCAATAATAGTTTAAAGCTGGTATTTTGGGCTAAGATTAAAGCGGGCTTTTTATTACAGTTATGTCTAGCTACCTTTGCAGGCTCATTTCAAAATCAAAATTAGCGAATGTTAACCATTCACAATCTCTCCTTTTATTTCGGTGGTCGTGCCATCTTTGAAGACGCAAGTTTACAGGTCAAACCTAAAGACAAAATAGGTTTGATTGGTCTTAACGGAAAAGGCAAGTCCACATTACTAAAACTCATAGTAGGGGAGTATGAACCAGATGCCGGAAGCATATCAAAAGCGGGCGATGTCACTTTTGGCTTTTTGAATCAGGATTTGTTGTCCTACGAATCAGAAGAATCTATCTTACTGGTGGCCATGCAGGGTTTTGGACGAGAGTTGGAACTTCAAAGCCAGATTGATGAAACACTTCATGAAATGGAGGTCAATTATTCTGACAAGCTGGTAGAGAAGTTGGGTGATTTACAAGAAGAGTTTGATATCCTTGGAGGTTATACCATTCACGCTAGGGCAGAGGCCATATTAGAGGGTTTAGGTTTTAAAACAGCCGATTTAAATAAACCACTTAAAGAGTTTTCTGGAGGGTGGAGAATGCGTGTAATGCTAGCAAAGCTTCTATTACAAAAGCCTTCGGTACTTCTTTTAGATGAGCCTACCAACCACTTGGATTTACCGACTATAGAGTGGATTGAAAAATATATTCTTAATTATGAGAATGCTGTTGTTGTGGTTTCTCATGATAGAGCATTTTTAGATAATGTTACTACTACTACGGTAGAAGTTTCTCAAGCAAAATTGATTCATTATCCAGGCAATTATTCCTTCTTTTTAGAGGAGAAAGAGCTCAGAAATGAGATTCAACAAGGAGCTTATGAAAACCAACAAGCTGAGATAAGACAAACGGAGCGTTTTATTGAAAGGTTTAAAGCCAAAGCTACCAAGTCAAGGCAAGTACAGTCAAGAGTAAAAGCTCTGGCAAGAATGGATGTGATTGACGAGGTGTTAAGTGATGACGCCAAAGTACATTTTAGGTTCAAATTTGGTACTCAGCCTGGCAGGCACGTCATGCGTTTAGATAATATTTCTAAAGCCTATGGCAATAAGGTTATTCTGAAAAACACCACGGCTCACATTGAAAGAGGGGATAAGATTGCACTTATAGGAGCCAATGGAAAAGGGAAGTCTACTTTACTTAGAATAATAGCTGGTACAGAAGAGCATGAAGGTCAAAGAGCTTTAGGTCATAACGTCAATTTCTCTTTTTATGCACAGCATCAACTAGAGTCGCTTCATATTAATGAAAGCATGCTGGAAGAGCTTAAATATGCTGACCCCTCTAAGTCGGAAACAGAGCTAAGGTCGGTTTTAGGTTGTTTCTTATTTGGTGGAGAAGACGTATTTAAAAAGATTAAAGTACTTTCTGGTGGGGAGAAATCTAGAGTAGCCTTGGCAAAAGTATTAATATCTGAAGCCAATTTCCTTTTATTAGATGAGCCTACCAATCACCTTGACATGCAGTCCGTGAATATTTTGGTGCAGGCTTTGGGGCAATACGAAGGAACTTATGTGGTAGTTTCTCACGATAGGCACTTTGTGTCTCAAGTAGCTAATAAGATCTGGTATATTGACAATCAGGAAATCAAAGTATACCCAGGTACACTGGCAGAGTATAACAGATGGATTGCAGAAAGAGAGGCTAACGGAATTACATCTGAGCCTACAGCTCCAGAGATAGAATCTGAACTATCTAAAAAAAAGAGCTCGCATAGAGATAAGTCAAAAGACGAGTTGAAGCGGATAGAAAAGGAAGTAGAAACACTTGAAGAGAAAATTGAAGAGTTGGAAATCCAGAGGACAAAAATTGAAGTTAATCTTGCTTCTAAAGATGTTTTTGGCAATCCAGATAAGCTAGCTCAGGAAAATAAGAAATATGAGAAAGTCAAATTTAACCTTCTTCAAACCACAGAAAAGTGGGAGGCCAAGATGTTAGAGTTAGAGGATTAATTAACCATCAACTTCTTTGTTATTTTCTCTCCGTTTGAATTTTTGAAGTGCAAGAAATAGAGACCTTCCTTCAAATCCGAAAAGGCTTGGAAGTTTTGTCCCATAATATTTCTAATACTTTTCAATTCAAGCGACGCACTCTTTTGAATGTTTAAATCCTGCCCAGCCGATAAGGGGTTCGGATAAACGCTTACATAACTGGCATCCACGTCGTAAAAGACTTGAATGATTATTGAGAAGTCATTGGTGCCGTCAAAGTCTTTCTGCTCAAGTCTATAATAGTTTGGGCCTGGAAATGGCCTTTCATCTATGAAAGCGTAACTATTAATGTCGTTCGAGTCTCCCGCTCCATCAATACGGGCTATAGTCTCAAAGTTCACGGCATTTCTGCTTTTCTGAACTTCAAAACCTTGGTTATTAGTTTCTGTGGAGGTTTGCCAGTGTAAGCTGATTGCATCCGTCTTAGCTTTTCCCTCAAATGAAATATAGTTAACATCAAATGCTCCAATGGAGAGGTTGGAGTTTCTGGCAAAGTCTGTGGAATTGTTACCTGTATCTCCACCAGTTCTATACAGCACCGTACTATTTGAGTTCATGTCTGGAGCCGCTGCAGTTTCAAAGGCGTTTGCAGATCCATAGCCTAACATATCGGTAAGTAAAAGTCCAGTGACAGTAACTAAAGTTGGGTCGGAACCCGGATAAGGAGTGACTATCCCTCCAGGGTGTTCAAAAACGGCAAGCTTTCCACCACTTAGTGCAAGACCAAAGGCTCCACCCAAGGAGCCTGTACTCGTATCAAAGGAAGTTAGTGGTTTACCAATACTATTGGAAGTCTCTACCTTAATAAAATAGTAAGCTCCAGAATTTATGGTTACATCTGGTAGCTGAAAAACATCCCAAGGGCCCGAACCGGTATCACTTTCATATTGTAAAGACCAATTTGTTCCTGTATTTAAAGGCGTGCCTCCGTTATTATACAAAACCACATAATCATCTTGATAGGCTGCTCCTGAATTTCCACCACTGCCGTATACTTGATAAATGATTAGATTTGCCGAGGAGGACAATGAAAGAAAAATTAAAAAGAATGTTAAGCACTTTTTATAGGATAATGAGGTTTTTAAAAGCATGAGGATATTATTATTATTTCTGTTGTTTAAATTTACAACATTTGTTTCAGATGGCAAAATGAATGATATCATAGATGATATGGTCTTTGATGTCGATTTGAAGACCGTTCAACTTTACGCTTTCGGGAATGCCGCTAAACTTCCTGGGTTAAGTTCAAGGGTTTTAAATATGAATGCTAACGACAGAATGGTGCTGGAGTTTGATGACTTAAAAGCCTCATACCGTCAATTTCACGTTAAAATTCAGCATTGCAATAGGGATTGGACGCCTTCCAGATTAACAGATTTGGAATATTTATCTGATTATAATGATTTTATAATCAACGATTATCAAATTTCTCAAAACACCAAAATACCGTACTTTCACTATGGCTATATTCTACCAGAATTAAAAGCCTCTGGTAATTATGTGTTGTTTTTGTATGAAGATTACATTTCTGACTCTCCGTTGGCAAGCTTGAGATTCTCGGTAGTGAACGCACAAGTGGGTATTTCAGCCAATGTACAGCAATCGCAAGATCCTGCTTTATGGCAGACTCATGAACAGGTAAATTTCGAATTGAACTATAATAACTACTCAATAAGAGATCCTAGAAATGATTTTGAGATTTTAATCAGACAAAACTATAGAGATGAAACAACTAAAACGGGATTTAAGGCCTCATCGCTTAATGGTTCTCTGAGGACTTTGACCTATAGGTTTTTTAATAACGAGAATTCGTTTCCAGCTGGAAATGAATATAGATATTTAGATTTAAGAAGTAATTTCAACAAAGGGGATAACATTGCCAAGATAAAACAGGGTAGGGAAGATCAGGTTTGGCTCGTGCCTCAGAGTACAAGATCACAGAGAACTTATCTAGAATCTGTTGATTTGAATGGTAGGTTTGTGGTACAAACTTTAGATGGAGACGAGCCTGCCACCAGTGCAGATTACATGCATGTTCATGCTGGATTTAAAAGCCTCATGCTTAGCCCAAATGAAAAGCTGTGTATCTTGGGAGGATTTAATCGGTACAACTGTTCAGAGACAGGTGAAATGCATTATGATAATACTTTTCAAGGGTACACCACCACATTTTTATTAAAACAAGGAATGTATGATTTCCAGTTTGGTGTGGTCAATAGAGACGGTAAAACCAACTTTGAGCTTTTTGAAGGTAACTTCTCAAATACAAAAAACGCTTATGAAATCTTTGTGTATCATAAGGCTCCTTCATCAAAGTCGGATTTACTCGTAGGCTATGCTCTTATAGAAGAGTAAAATCAGTTTTTATCTGCAGCTTTATTTTGACGTCTATCTAAAGTCATCAGAAAAGATGGTAGTAGAATAAGATTTGAGATCATTCCAATTAGAAGCGTCATTGAAACTAAAAGACCCAAGAATACGGTGCCTTTAAATCCTGAAACTACATATATTCCAAAACCAAAGAAAAGAATGATAGCAGTATAGAACATACTGATTCCAGATAATTTTATCGTTTCACTAACGGCCTCTGGTATGCTCTTTCCACTTTCTATTTCCTCTTTGTATTTAGTGAGGAAGTAGATTGTACCATCTGAGGCTATACCAAATGCTATGCTAAAGATAAGGATAGTAGTAGGCTTAAGCGGAATTCCAGCAAAACCCATTACACCAGCAGTGATTATTAATGGAATGATACTCGGAATGGTGGAGATGAGTACTGTTCTAGCATTTAGAAACTGCGTAGCCATGACTAAACTCACCAAAATGATGGCTAGTATAGTGCTGTCTCTAAGGTTCCTTAAGAGATAGTCATTTCCTTTTGTGAACACCACGCCATTTCCAGTAAGCTTGGCGTCTATTTGGTCTTCTTTCGGAAGCCATTCTTCAAACTCGCTGTCATAATTAAAAATAGTGTCTGTTCTGGCTTGTAAGTCTTCCACCATTTCTGCCATTCTTACAGTGCCTACATCGCCACTTTGATAACTAATACGCGTATATCTGTGCGTACTATCCATAAAAGAACTCATGAGCTCCGCTTTTCCATTTGCCATTCCAGAATAGGCTGCAAGCTTATTTAATTCCAGTGCCCCCGGCAGTCTGAAATATTTTGGGTCGCCGCCTCGAAATCCTTGATAGACAAATTTAATGGCTTCAACCACGGAAATAGGATTGGTAAGTTCTGGGTATTTGGCAAATTCCTTTTGGACTGAACTGATTTTGGCAAGTATTACAGGATCCAAAGCTCCATTTTCTGCTTTGGTGTCAATGCTTACTTCTATGGGTACTATACCTTTGAAGTTTTCTTCAATAAACTTAAGGTCTGTGAAAACGGGGTCGTTAGCAGGCAAATCGTCCACTAGATGGCCTACGCTTTTTATCTGAATCATTCCAAAAACAGAGAGTACTACCAAAACGCCAATAATCCAGTAAAGTTTTGTTCTTCTATTGTGAACAATAAAATCTACAGATTCTAAAAATTTACTAATGTTCTTGTTTTCCAAATGCCTCACATGTTTGGCTTTGGGTTTTGGGTTATAGCTAAAGATAATAGGAATTAGAATTAAAGAAATGGCCCATGTAGCCATAACCGCAATTGAAGCGACTAAGCCAAACTCTAACAATAGAGGACTTCCTGTGAAATAGAAAACAAAAAATCCTATAAAAGTGGTCAGATTAGCTATGAAAGTAGTTTTACCTATTTTCTCAATGGATACTTTAAGGGCTTTTATCTGATCTTTACACTTTAAGAATTCCTCTTGATATTTATTGATCAAAAAGATGGAATTAGGAATTCCAATGACCACAATGATAGAAGGAATTAGACCTGTCAGTAAAGTGATTTTATAACCAAAAATTTGAATCAAACCTACGGACCACAAAACAGATATAGCAATAACCAAAAGAGCAAAGAAAACTACTCTGAAAGACCTGAAGAAAAGAAAAAGAATAATAGCGGTTACCAAGAACGCCAATATCATAAACTTGGCGACTTCTAGGCTTACTTTAGCCATGAAGTTGGTTCTTACAAATGGCATCCCAGAAAAATGTGGTTTTATACCTGTTTTTGCTCCAAAAGCTTCTGCGAATTCTTCCACTCCCTGGGTGATAGACATGCGGCCCTTGGAATTCATTTTTTCCTGGTCAAATGTTACGGCCATTAAATGGGCTGTACCATCATCATTAAACAAGAAGCCTTTGAAAAAAGGAATTTTAGCAATCCTTGTTTTAATACTGTCAACCTCGGCTTGTGTGCTTGGTCTTTCGGGTGAAATTTTAATGAAATTGAATTTTTTCTCTACATCATCTGGTCTAATTTCAAACAGATTACAGATAGAAGCCACATTTTTAATGCCATCTATTGTTTTCAAGCTTTCACCTAAATCATACCAGGCATTGAATGTTTCTAGGTCATATATGTTGTCAGATTTAACCGCAATCACCATCACGTTTCCATCTTCTCCGTATCTATCTTTGAAAGCTTCGTAACGTTGGTAATGCTGGTCTGATTGTGGTAAAATCTTGGGTAATTCGTAGGAAAGTTGCAGCTGAGTGGTCATGTATGCCATGAAAGCAGTTAGAATGCTTATGATAACTATCCATGTGATCCGGTTATTGAGTATGATGTCTGCAACTTTCTCCCAGAAGTTTTGAAGAAATTGAAATTTCTTTTTTGACGGCATAAAAAGGCTTAGTGATTAGGTTTTTAAATGCGGACGCAAAAGTAAGGAAAAATGCCCAAAAATCACCTAACGGGCTGTTCGCTCAATATAGTTCAGGCTTTTTGAAAGGAATTAAGGCGAAGATTACCGCGGGAATATAGAAGTTTTCTCTGTCAATAAGATTATCTGTTAATAGACCAGAGCTGCCCATTTTCTGCTTACTATTCTGGATACCATGTACTAGCTCATCGGCCTTGCCCAACTCATGCCCCTCATTTATCAGTTTTATGATTCTTTTAGGCAGAAAGAAACCTGCGGTTCTGGCTTTACCAAGGGTTTCCTTAGATAAAACAACAATCCATGCCATTACCTCCATTTCTTCGTTATGTCTAATATTTCCACCTTCTAAGCCTACCCAGTAATCGGCGTCTGGTCTTTCTTTTCTTGCGGCATTGGCTCTATTATAGGCTCCTTGATAGGTTTCGTCAGTACCCATAGGCTGGTCTGGGACACCAGAGGGTATAGCAAAGTCTTCAAAAGAAAAGTCTTTTTCAGGAAATGCGAGTTGAAAACCTTTTTGAGTGGCAGATATTTTAACGGGATTTTTGGAGGCAACGATGACTTTCATTTTTTCATTAATACCTCTGCTACTGAAAGGTCTTCTTGAGTTGTGATTTTAATATTTCTATAGTCGCCCTCTATAAGATTTACCACATGTCCTGCATTTTCAAAAACGGAGGCGTCGTCTGTGAAATATGCTTTTTCTCCATCAGCGTAAGCTTCTTTAATGAGTTTTAAATCAAATGTTTGCGGAGTTTGTATGAGTCGTAAATTATTTCTATCTACTATTTCTGACGAAGTATTGTTTCCTACTGACCTTACAGAGTCCTTAACGGGGACGACAAGGATTGCGGATTTAAATTTGGCGGCCTGCTCAAAAGAAGTCATAATGTTTTCCACTCTAATGAGCGGCCTTACACCATCATGAATCGCTACTAAACCTTCCGTTTCTTCAATGGCTTTTAATCCATTGTTTACAGACTGAAATCTTGTTTCACCGCCAATCACACTTTTGATCCGACCGATATTCACAGCTTGTTTTAGCAGTTTATTGCTATCAATAATATCTTCCCAAAAACATATATCTTTTTCTGGAAGTACTACGATGATGGTATTTTCTGGAATTTTAAGAAACTTCTCAATGGTATGCGAAAGAATTGGCTTGTTAAACAATGGAAGGAATTGTTTGGCGATAACGCTATTCATTCGGCTTCCAGAGCCTCCTGCTACTATTATTGAATACTTGGATGTGTTCATGTTAGGCATAAAAAAATAGCCTACTTTAAAGGTAGGCTATCAAATATAAAAAGAAAATCTTCTTAAAGAATTAACATCACGTCTCCATAAGTAAAGAATTTATATTCTTCTTTTATGGCTTCTTGATAAGCCGATGTAATTAAGTCATAACCACCAAAAGCACAAGCCGACATCAATACGATAGATTGTGGTAAATGGAAGTTAGTTAATAAGGCATTACCAATTTTAAATTCATAAGGAGGAAAAATGAATTTATCCGTCCATGCATTATCAATTGGATTAAGTCTGTCTTTCGAAGACACAGACGACTCTAAGCTTTTTAATGACGTGCTACCAATAGCACAAACTCGCTTATTCGTATTCAGTGCATTGTTTACGATATCACAGGTGGCAGCGGAAATAGCAAAATTTTCAGAGTCTGTTTTATGTTTGGTTAAATCCTCTACATCTACACCTCTAAAAGTACCTATACCAATATGTAAAGTAATAGGGCAGAAGGTAACACCTTCAATCTCCATTCTTCTCATAACGTTTTTGGTAAAGTGCATACCAGCGGTAGGGGCTGAGATAGCACCTTCTTCTTCAGCAAAGATGGTTTGGAAACGCTCTCTGTCTAATTCCGTAACGTCTCTGTTAATCACTTCCTTAGGTATTGGAGTTTCGCCTAATTCGTGAATGGTTTGCATCATTTCTTCGTGGTCTCCATCAAATAAGAATCGGATAGTACGACCTCTAGAAGTAGTGTTATCAATAACTTCCGCGACAAGATCACTTTCACCAAAATATAATTTATTTCCAACACGGATTTTTCTAGCAGGATCAACCAAAACATCCCATAGTCTCATTTCCCTGTTTAACTCACGAAGAAGAAAAACTTCAATTTTTGCTCCGGTTTTTTCTTTAGAACCATAAAGTCTGGCAGGGAAAACTTTGGTGTTATTGGTCACCATTACATCGCCATCAACAAAATAGTCTACGATGTCTTTGAATTTCTTATGTTCTATTTTGCCACTATCTCTATGAACAACCATCATTCTGGCACCATCTCGATCTTCTCCTGGGTGCATTGCAATTAAGTTTTGGGGAAGATCAAATTTAAATTGAGAAAGTTTCATATTAGATTTTTGAGATTGTCATCTTTATAAATAATCCAATTTTGGGATTCCAAAACCGATACTGTCTTAGTAAACAGCGTGCAAAGGTACGATATCGGAATAGCGGTTGTCAAGCAAAACAAGATATTTAAATAAATTAAATAAAAAAGTTTTTTAAATATAAATTTCCCCTTTGAGGTAGGAGACGGCTTCACCGCTAATTATAACCCTTGGATGCTGGTATTCGCAGGATAATTCGCCTTTTCTACTGGATAGCTGTTCGGCTATTAAAGTGTTCTTATTGAGTTTTTTAGCCCAGTAAGGGATAAGTTTTGTGTGTGCAGAACCAGTTACGGGGTCTTCGTCAATACCAGCGGCGGGAGCAAAAAAACGACTCACAAAATCGACCTTTGTACCCGGAGAGGTACAGATAATTCCTCGGCTTTTAATCCTTTTTATGGCAGAGAAGTTTGGGGATAATGCCTTAATGTCTTCCTCGGATTGGTAAACAAACAAGTAATCTTCATTGGCTTTATAGGTTTCTGTAGGTTTTATGTTAAAACCCTCCACCAAACCCATAGGCATTTCTGATAAAACAATATCAGTGGCAGGGAAATCCATACACAGAAAACGGCCTTTTTGGGTAACTTCTAGAAGCCCGCTTTTCGATAGGAATTTTATTGCATTTTGACTAAAGTCCAAGTTATTGAAAATAACATGTGCGGACGCTAAAGTCGCATGTCCGCAAAGATCCACTTCGGTGACTGGCGTAAACCATCGGATATGAAAATGTTCTCCCTCTCTTACAAAGAAAGCCGTTTCAGAAAGGTTGTTTTCTGCGGCTATGGTTTGCATTAATTCGTCGGAAAGCCATTTATCTAGCGGTATGATGGCCGCAGGATTCCCACCAAATAATTTAGAAGTAAAAGCATCTACTTGATAGATATCCAAGGTCATTTTTTCCTTAGATTAATGGAGGTCAAATAAATCATTAAAATAGCTAGAGATGCTAAATAAATAACATTCCTGGAATCTATTACCCCTCTTCCTAAAGAAGCGTAATGAAACTGCATGCTTATAAAGTCTATGAAATACTGGGTAGTTCCTCTAAATAATTGAGAAAGCTGGTGTATGCCATCATAAAGAAAATAACACACAAAGGCCCCAATAATAAAGGCAATAACCTGATTGTCTGTGAAAGAAGAAATAGCAATGCCAATGGCTGTAAAAACCCCAGAAAGAAGAAGGAGTCCAAAGTAAGAACCCATCACTGCTCCTGTGTCTATATTGCCCTGTGGGCTGCCTAAACTGGAAATGGAAAAGTAATAAACAAATGTAGGCAAAATAGCCAATGAAATAAGAAACCAAGCGGCCAAAAACTTACCTAAAACAATATCAAGTTTACTCAGGGGCTTGGTCATTAAAAATTCGATAGTACCTGTTTTGAATTCTTCTGAGAAAGAACGCATGGTTATGGCAGGAACCAGAATAATTAAAATTAACGGAGTGAGGTTAAAAAAAGAACCCATTTCGGCATAGCCATAATCCAAAATGTTGGATTCTGGGAAAACCCATAAAATAAGACCCGTAAAGACCAAAAAAAGCACAATGACTATGTACGCAATTAGCGAATTAAGATAACCATTGAGCTCCTTGCTGAAAATTGATAGCATAAATTAAAAAGCGGGTTTGTTTTTCTTTAGGATACCAGCCACAATAAGTGAGATGATGAAGGCTACAAATATGCTTCCCAGAAGACCCATAAGGAACATCATCCCTCCACCAGAAAACTTTTCCGTAATTTGCATAGCTTGGTCTATTTGAGCTTCGGCCATGCCAGATTCTTCCATTTTTTCTATTTGATAATCTCTGATTTGTCCCATGAACGTAGGATCAATGATAGTGGTATAAATCATACCCCAAAGAGAGCTTAAAAGAGCAGAAATAGCTCCTGTAAGTAGTCCAAGACTTAAGCCTTCGCCAAAAGTCATAAAGCCAGTGTTGGCATCACGATACTCTTTCATGGCAAGATATAAGAAAAGGGCTAAAGGGATAATGGAAAGCATAGATGCTCCGGTGCTTTTCCACATTCCTGTAATATTAATGATTGTGCTTAGAATGATAGTAGCTAAAGCACAAATAACGCCCCATTTTAGGGCAATAGGAGCTGAAGAAGGTTTTTGTTCCATATGTGTTACGGGTTTAGTGTTTAAGAAATGGCGTCTCCTTGTTTTCTTAAAGCCATAGAAATAAGCATAATGGCTACAATTGAAAACTGTTTAAACATCAAATCATCTAGAATTATTTGATATGGCTTGGCATTATCCAAAGATTCTAATTGCAATTTAAAACTTTCTTCATTTAAAAATTTACTTACAGATTCTTTCTGATCAATTAGAAATGACTTTCCCTCTATGATCCAATTTTGAAAAGGGACAGGATCTACAAATTTCACAAAAATGTAAATAGTAAATCCAGAAACGAAGGCAGCAATGAGGTTGGTTAAAAAGCCAATAGAGAAGCCTTCGTAAAAGTGTAAATAACCACCGTTCCGACTCTTATAGATATAGATGGCTAAGAATATGATAAGGATATTAATGACAATATCAGGCCTTCTGTTTGATAATGGATTGCTATCCCCGGAGTAAAGCATCAGGAAAAATAGAAAACAAAGCACACCAGCTATGGAGCCAAAAATTAAACTAAAGAGATAAACTTTTTTATTCAATTTGTTGATTATTAATATAATTTGGAGAAACCCTTATGGAAAGTGGCATATATTTTACCTGACAATTCCTTTCCGATAAATGGAGAGTTTTTAGAATTTGATACAATGTCTGCGACACCGAATGTAAAGGTTTCGGTGGGATTAAATACCGTTATGTTGGCCAGCTCTCCTTCTTTTAGTTCTGGTAAAGGTCTTTTTAAGAGGGTTCTAGGCTTGTCTGTTAAGCAGGCAATTATCGTTTCCAGTGTTTGTTCAGAGTGCGTTATAGCTGCTGCAAAAGCCGTTTGAAGGCCAATAACACCAAAGTCTGCTAGATCAAACTCCATATTTTTATGTTCCTCGTCTAATGGATTATGGTCCGAAACGATGGCGTCTATGGTGCCATCTGCCAATCCTTTTTGCAAGGCTTTTATGTCTTTTTTAGACCTGAACGGTGGGCTTACCTTTAAGTTGGTATCAAAACTAACCAAATCTTCATCTGTAAAAGCCAGTTGGTGTGCCGCAATGTCGCAACTCACAGGAAGTCCATTTTGTTTGGCTTTTCTGATGAGCCTTACCGCGGCGGATGTGGAAATACATGAAAAGTGTAGAAGGGAGTTGTCATGTTTTAAATCTGCATATTCCAGCAATTTTAAATCACGCATAACCATCAGCTCTTCTGCTTCAGATGGGATACCCTTTGTGCCCATCATGGTACTGGTAATGCCTTCATGCATTTGACCAAAGGCTGCCAGCGTATGCTCCTCTGCTCTATTCATCAATAGGGCTTTCTTAGGATACAGATACTGCAAGGTTTTGTATAGGATATCCGAATTCCAGAGCGATTTAGAGCCATCAGTAAAAGCGGTGGCACCGGCTGCTAACAAATCCCACATTTCTGTAAAATCTTCTCCTTTAATATCTTTAGTTACCGCAGGTGCAGGAATTAAATCAGTTAGAGAATTGGCAGAAAAGTGCTGAAAAAAACGGATAGACTCCTTACTTTGAATAATGGGGGAGGTATTTGGCATAACCGTAACCTCTGTAAAGCCACCTCTGGCAGCAGCGTCAGAAAGACTCTCGAGACTTTCCATGGACTCATGACCCGGTTCCTTACTAAAGGCCCTCATGTCCATAAATCCTGCTGAAACATAGAGGCCTTTGGCGTCTATTGTGTTCGTAACTTTGGTACTTATATCACCTATTTCTTTGATGACACCTTTATCAATCAGAATATCGACTACTTTTTGATGGTAGACGGAATTTGGAGCTATTACTTTGGCTTTCTTGATTAAAACCTTCATACTATTTCAAAAAAAAAGCCCTTGAGGGCTTCCTATTTATTGACCAATTAATTCTTTATATGCCTCACTATCCAGTAAGCCATCTAAGTCAGAGACGTTTTTAAGTTCCATCTTTATTATCCAGCCGTCACCGTATGGGTCTTCATTTACTTTTTCTGGTTCATCGTTTAATATATCGTTGAACGCTAAAATTTTTCCGTCTGCAGGAAGGAAAAGGTCTGACACCGTTTTTACAGCTTCAATGGTTCCGAAAACTTCTTCAGCAGCCAGTTCTTCGTCTACCGTTTCTACTTCCACAAAAACGATGTCGCCAAGTTCTCCTTGTGCAAACTCCGTAATTCCAATAATAGCGACGTTGCCATCTTCTATTTTAATCCATTCGTGGTCTTTCGTGTACTTTAATTCTGAAGGGAACTCCATATAATTTTGTTTTGGATGAATTTTCGTGCCGCAATTTACGCCAATTCCTGTTTTGAGCAAAGCAGTTTAAGTACTTATGTTTTCCACCTTTCTTTAAAGGCTATCTTATGGCTTTTTAAAGTCCAACCAAAGGAAGCCTTTTGTGCCTTAGCCATTAAGTCTGTGGAATGATAAACCTATCTCATTGAGAGTTTAGCATCCCCATCATTTCGTTCTTAATCTGCTAGGTTAAATTTCATATTCAGTCCACCGACACTTCTTCTGGTTTCGAAAGAAAGAGAGGTGAAAGGCTTATTGACAAATCTTTCAAAATAGAAGCCCATGCTCAGTTTCTTATTAAACTGATATTGCACTTGAGGTTTTATTTGAAGATTATAGTTTCCTTGTATTGGCACGGCATCTCCGTCTAGTCTTCTTTGAAGAGAAGTAATATCTCTTATGGTGACGTCAAAACGGAAATTGAGGTCATTGGTTAAAATGATATTATTTCCATCACGCCCTCTAAATGGTAATTTAACGTTGTTCTTTTTGAACCCAAAACCAAGCACCACGTCATTAGAATTATATTCTGCCACCTGAGCGTTTGAAAGGTTTAGAGCAGCTCTTCTTTCTTTATTGAAATCTATTCTTCCACTAATTTTCGCTTTGGTGGTAAACTGTATACCAATTAATGGCGAGAAACGCTCTTCCATTGTGACGCTACTCATTATGAAAATAGGGGAGAAGATACTATATGCTATGCCATCCAAAGAAAGCTGCGGTCCAAGTTGATATCCTAACCTGTAATCATTCTGACTTAAATTTACGTCGTAAGGATTTGTATATAAAAGAGAGCTGGTGAAGTTACCGACACTATAAGTGGAAGAATAGCTATGGCTCAAGGTCACATTGGTGAATAACTTATTAAATATTGGTAGTTTTTCCAATCCACCATAATCTACACGCCAGTTTGGTAATGGAAACTGTAAAAATGGATTGAATGTTTTTTGACCTTTTTTACTCACTTTGTTAAAAAGATTATCCAAGTCTTTACCACTGTACGCTGCGAAAAAGGCAGGGATTAATACATCTTGACTATTAAGAGCAAAAGTTTGATTCTCACCTGAACCGTTTATGGCATTCAATCTATCCACAACGTCAAAACGGTATTCTTTCATTTTTTCAAAGATTTCGTACCTGTAATTCTCTTCTGGTTTTTTGCTCATCTTTTTGAAACTGGTTTTGAAAGACCAGAAAGACATACTAAACGTTCCGTTTCTAAACGGATTTTGACTTTCGAAAGCTCCGCCAGTTTCTGATGGTTTGTACAACTCTTGGTAAGAATCTCCTTTGCTATAGTTTCCTCTAATCTGCATTCTAAAACCTTTAAACGGCTCTAGGTTGGTACTGAAGTCAAATTTCTTCTGACGCGTCTGCGTAAAAGGGTCATTTCTGATAAGACTTTTCGAGAGCCATTCATTAGTTGCCGCAGTCATATGAATATCCCTAGCTTGACTTCCTAATAAGGCGAATGGTAGACCCGGTGCATTTGAGCCTTTGGCTAAGCCCATCAAATTTGGTGTCAGTAAGAAGCCAGGTAAAATAGTGGTTTCCTGAATGGAGTAATTAAAGTTAATTCCTCTAACAGTCATTAATAAGCGGGTAAAAGTCTTCAGGAAATCAGAGGTTGGTAATATCACTTCTTCATCATCTCCAGGAGCTCTCGTAAATCGTTCCTTAGCCTGATTAGGCGAGTTGGCAAACTTCAGATACTTGAGTTTATTATAAAGCTTTACTAAATCTATTCGTCCTTGAATAGCTAGCTCTCTTCCATTTTCTAAGAAGTTACCGAACTCAACACCGTTTTCGTCCGTAAAACTTTGTCCTGTCGCATAATCGTAAGAGTTTGCTCTGTAATTATAATCTGTGCTAAATCTACTGTCCGCATTAATCCAATCTAAAAAGAAGAATTTATCAAGAGGTAGTTTATAAGTAAGCTGTAGACCCTGCGTATAATTCTTGGCTCGGCCAAACGAGGTGATTCCTTTCCAAATGCTTTCTTCTTCCTCGCCATATGGCTCGTCTATGATGGAATTCATTTGAGCATTATAGGTCAGAGATATGGATTTGGTCAAATCCCACTGCACATCGTAATATCTGTTGGTTAAGAAATATTTGATATAGTTGGGGTCAGAACCTGGTAGAACCTCATTCGGGTTAGTGGTTTGTTCTGCAGTTCTGTACTGTGTCCTTGTAAAGCTTCTATTGAAATCTGTACGGAATGCCACAAAACTAGGAATAGGGGAGAAGTTCAGGGCTTTAATCCAAGAGTATCTCGGCTTACTCAGATTTTCTTTGTCTTTAAAAGGCTCCCACAAAGTAGTTCTTGGCTGAAACTGATATGATAAACCACCTCTGGTCTGTTCAGCAGTATAATCTTGTATCAGGATGTTACTTCTATTGATACTGTTCTGAGCATAAGAGAAAGTGAAATTCTCAATGTCGTAAATATGATTTTTGGCGTTTGGGTCAGTTTTGATTTTTCTAACATTGGCCAGGTTAAAGCCTTTATTAACATTACGGTCGATTACCAAGTTTCTATAAGCATCCTGTTCTGCTTTAGTATCAAATCTAGCCAAGGCATTTTCAAGGACGATATCAGGGTCTAGAGGATTAAAGTGAGGTACCACTTCTTGGATATCATAATTTAAAAAAAGCGGTATGCTTAAACCCCAGTTTTGAGGAAAAAATCTGTCTAGTTCTAAAGTAGAAGCTATTCCGAATCCTTGAGAGGTTTCTCTAGAACGACTAGAAATTCTATCTTGAACACCACCGAAACCATAGGTATTTAGGTTTGCACTTAAAGAGATGGTTCCTATATCTGCCAGTTTTATGTCTGCGGCTAATACTGCGGCCTCACCCTTAGTGTCGTCAAATCCATTGGCTCTTAATTCGTCCATCCAAACGGTGAATTTAGCTGGCATGGTGTTTCCACCTTTAGGATTACTAATCCCAAGCATGGTTACCAATACATTACTAAGGTCGGGATTTCCAATGACTGTTATTTTATAGGTTCGGTCTATCATTTCTCCGTTTTCTGGCAATCCAGTCACGGTAATAATTTTAGAATAAGGTTTATCTACGGCAACAGAATCCTGACCTAATCTACTGTTTCTTTCGACTTTTAAAGCTCTTAATTCATCGAGTGGAATGTCAAATTCATTTTCTGCAGGCCAAATTTCGGTATCAATTAAGCTTCCTTTAGGCGTGTTTTTTAGATTTTCAATCTCAACTTCGTAATAGTTTGTTTTGCTATCGGTCCCTAACCTCATGAAGGCACCAGAGTAGTTATCCTCATTCAAATCATTTTCGGTATGTACAAACATCTGAAGCCTTTTGTACATGTTAAGATCTAAATCGGTGTTTTTGAAAATGGCTCTCTTATCGCCATCTTTTAAAGACTCTACGGCTAAACTAACAGATTGCTCATTAAATTGACGGAAGATTTGCTGCGAGAAGTCTCTGTCTCTCGTAAAACCTGGAGGTACTACGTATGGCGTTTGACCGTCTTTTATATTACAGTCTCCATCTTCTGTACAGCCATTTTCTTCTATAGAAACAGTACTTACCTTGAATCCTGTAGTATTACTATTAGGCTCTGGTACATTCACAAAACTGTTATTATTCAAATCTTCTGAGTATGTACGATATTGATTGGCGACCAACTGCATGGTTGCAAAACGAAGAACCACGGGCTGCTTCCATTGAGACATCACCATACGCATAAATCGGATAGACTTAAAGCCGGTAATACCACCTACTGGAGTTGCTTTGGTGGTGTCGGCTCTCAAAGGAACTCTAAATAGGTACCAGTCGGCATTTCCAGATGATATCTTATCTATGATATAGCCATTACCAACTTCTAAAGCATCATTGGTTAACGGAATGTCATAATTATAATAACTCTCTACATCGTTAATGGTGTTATCTTGGTTAATGTCTTCTTTATCTGCCGTTGCAGATGAGGCAGGTGTTAAAACGTCTGTATCATTAATGGGAGGAGAGTTGTTTTCCATTCCCAAATAATCTTTGAAACGCTCTACTATAAATTGGTTGGTAGTAAAATCAGCATCCAAAAAGAACTTAAAGTCATCACCAGAGGGGTCCTTTAAGATCCTATCTAACGCATCTTGATTTGAAACCGTACCTTTTACTTTTTCTAAATATGCCTTTATGTGTTGAAATTCTTGTTCTTCTTTATTACTAAGTCCATCTAGACCAGTATCTTGCTTTCTAGTCGTATCTGAAGAGTTATCAAATGCATCTGTTACAAACTGAACTTTTGGGGCTTTTCCCCAGTTTGTAATGTCTGGTGGTGAGGCTGTGTTTTCAAAAGTTGGAATTCCATTTTCAAAATTAAAACGGCTATCTGGAATCACATCTTCTGAGACATCGCCTAGTTGAATACTTAAAACACCTCCTGTGGTATTTGTGGTACCATCCTTTTGCCTTCCATCTCTCACCGCATCTTGGAATGGATTGAGTAGCCAAAATTCCAAATATTCCACATTTGAATTGTCAAAATCGGCATCGAAGGTGATACCACGCATCACCGCCCCAAAATTATTTTCAGGGTTTTGTAAATATCCGTTAGATGTAAGGTTTGGGTTATAGTTATACATCCCTCTTTCTTCAGGGAAGTAGGAAACGTCAAGGATAGCAGAAGGAAGGTTTTGTCCTAAAACAGCCCTAGATCTTCCAGGGAAAATATCCTGAATTTGAAAAGAGCGTTCGTAAAGGTTATTTTGAGCTGCTGCGGTGACCTCTTCAGGAACAATTCCGTTACCAGCACCAAAATTAGAAGTAACGTAAGTGGACGTTTCAATGGTATATACCGACATTTTGGCCCTATTATAATTATAGCCATAAATAGGAACGGTGTTGTCTTTGAATTTATCAGGTGTAGAGCCTAATCTCCATTTTCTGGGTTGACGGGTTAAATCGTTGATGTTTCTGGCCGCCTCAAAGTCGTCAATCATGGCGTTACCATTGATTTTCTTGTTGTTGACACCCGGGATTAGCTGTGCAAACTCAGCACTTAAAAGTATAGCAGAAGGTTCTTTGGTTTGAATAAGTGGTAGCTTATCTAAAAGTCTCGTTAAACCATTTCCTTCTTTTTTATAATTAATGTCAAAGCCCCAAAGGGTGTTGTTCACAGGTTCGTTTCCAATAGCCGTTCGGGTTAAGAAACCTGGCGTATTTTCTTTCAGATCCATTAAAGTGGCTCCCAGTCTTAGTGATTTACTCACCGTGTAGTCCATTCTAATACCGAAAAGTCTTCTTATCTGAGCTTGGAAAAGGTCAGGGCGTTCATAATCTATTCTTATAGACCTTCCGGATGCCAGAATGCTGGGGTTGGTTATCCTAATAATACCAATTTGGGCATCCACCATATAGTCTGTTCCTTGCTGAAGTTCTGTTCCACCAGAGTATACCCTTACAGAGGCACCAGAAGCACCCAGTGGTAGAGGTATTTCTGTGCTGTTACTTTGTACAGAACCATTGATGAAGAATTTGTTCTTGGTATTAACCTGCTGAGCATCGGTAATGGTTTTGTTGTATAGCTCACTAAAGACATATTTTAGTTTTAATCTTTCTTCTTCTTGGTCAAATTTGGTTTCCAAATAAGCACCGAATGGCTCTAATACAGGGAAGACGATGGTACCTCTATTCTCGTTTATAGTGACGCCTTCTACATAATCGAAGTTTCCGTCGAACTGTTGGTCGTTATTGTAATTTAATTTATCTAGACCGAATACAGCGATAAGTGGTTTGTTTTTTAGATTATTGCCCTCCTGAAGGTTTGGTGTATCCATACCGGTGGCGTCATCCTTATAAACTATCCTTAACTGAAATCCTTCACGATTAATCTGACCTTGAGAAAGCGAATAAACGTTTTTCATCATCAAGTCCCACATAGGATGGCTCAGCTTATTCCTGATGGTAGAAGATTTTAGAAGCTTCATCATAATAACTTCGTCTTCATTTCTGATGGAGTAGTCTTCTGTCATTTCTCCTACTTTATAGCTTTTACCCCTATAAGTATATTCATAAGAAACCGCAAGTATTTCGTCGTTTCTCAATGGGGTCAATAAGGAGATATAACCCAGCTGGGTATTAATATCAAACTCTCGGTCGGTCAACCTTTTTGCTCCCATTAAAATTTCAAAGTCAATGCCTTTGTTTAAGCTTTTAGCTTCAAGTGCATTATTTGTGTTGTCTATTTGACGGAAATCGTTACCCTCTGTTTTAAGAAGAGCACCTAGAGAGTTCGCTTCATTTGCTGCAACTTTTATAGCTGGATTTGGAACAGCAGCAACAGCATTATAAGGATTTACCTCTCCAAGGTCTGTTACGCCCACCAAGTTTCGCATGCTGCTCACATTATTGGTTCTGTTAGTCACATAAACCTCTACTCTGGTAATGATAACCCCAGAAGTTATCATCGGAAGGCTTTTTAAACTACCCTCGTATTGGTCTCTAAAAAACTGAGATAAGAAGAAGTGTCTATTTTCATCGTATTCATCAGATCTTATTTCAAAAGGTCTGCTTCTGGCTCCACCACTTATTAAAATGGACTCCGTTCTTGAACGCTGTTGAGCCACCACGGTAGATACATTTAACTTACCGAATCTTAATCCGGCTTTAACACCAAAAAGGTTTTCAACCCCTGGTATCAATTGGCTGTTTACAGGGAAACTAACATTTCCGGCTTCCAATGATTGTAGAATATCTTCTGGGTCAGATTTGAAATTAAGTTTAAACTGGTTTTCAAAGTTAAAAGCAGACTTCGTATCAAAGTTTCCCAGAATCCCCATTTTCTCTTTATAAGGATTTCTGTCTTGTCCACCCAAAGCACCGCTGCCTTGAGCTATTTTTTTGAGCTCACTTAGTCCACCGCCTTGTTTACTGTTATTGCCAAATCCACCTTGCCCACCTTGAAGTTCTCCTTCACCGCTGTTGGCATTATTATTAAAGTTGATGGAAATCTGTTGGTCAAAATCAAAAATGGGTCTTTTCCGAAGGTAGATTGGTGTTTCTGGATTATTTAAAAATTGACTTCCAGCCCTTAAGTCTATAGAAATGAAACCGTTAGGTTTGAATTCAGGTACTTTTCCTCCAAAAATTTTATCTATTAATGGAGATTTTTGAAGCAGGGGAGAAAGTCCTCTACCACTCGTATTACTGTTTCCATCTTGAAGTCTTTCATAATCCCTTAAAATACTCTTTCGTACCATAGCATTCTGAATACTCGAGTATTCATTGAAACTCATAGAAGTTGGTATTTTGGCGGTGATGTCTTCGCCTATTTTTTCATCTATGTTGATATTGTCGTCTTCAGGTAGGTATAGGACGTTAGTGTGCAAAGACGAGGGATAAAGGTTAAATAAAGGAGACTTAGGAAGGTCAAAGTTAAATCTGTTTAAGTAACTATCTTTCCACCTAAAGCCCGGTTTAGTGCTCGTTTTATGAATGCTTGTGTCCGCCACGGCAGGGCTCCTGTTAATCTGCTGCGAAAAAGCAGAATTAGCTAAAGCTATAAATGCAAAGGAAGTAATTAAAATTCTAAAGTATAAAGTAAAGTTATTTAGCATACAGAAATGGTCAGCCTGCTGGGTATTGTGTTTTAACGTCGAAAATCTTGCCATTATTCTTTCAAAACACGACTTTCAACACCGTTTTTTATCTAAGGGCTAATTTTATCAATTCTTCCAAGGTAACATCTCCACCAGTTCTTCTTAGGATGATATCAATATTTTTCTCAGCAGCTGCTTTAGGAATACCTAAAGTAACCAATGCTGAAAGAGCCTCGCTTCTCATCGTTAGGTTTTGAGAACCAAAAACAGAAGGATTTACACCTGTGGCCACAAGTTCTTTCTTCAGTTTATCTTTTAGCTCTATAATAGCCCTTTGTGCCGTTTTAACACCTATGCCTTTTACCCCCTGAATAACAGCCACGTTTTCAGAAACGATGGCTTGAGTAATTTCCTCAGAAGAAAGTGAAGAAAGCATTACAATAGCTATGCTTGGTCCAATTCCAGATACGGAGATTAAATGCTCAAACAGCTCTTTTTCCTCATGCTTATAAAAGCCGAAGAGCGTATGAGAGTCTTCTCTAACAATGAGTAATGTATGCAGTTTGACTAGCTCGTCCGTTTCTTTTAGTGCTCCATACGTTTGTAATGAAATTTTAACGAAATAACCAACGCCTCCAACGTCAATTAAAACATGGGTGGGTTGTTTATGGGCTAGTTTACCGTTTAGGAAAGCAATCATTAATGGCAGTTATTGAGTAAAATACAAATATAAGTAAATTGTGGGGGCAAATTATCGGGTTGTTTTGAAGAGAATAGCTTGAAGATCTTTTTCCGATATAACGCCTTTATATTTCCATGTTTGTTTTCCATTCTGAAAATATATTAATGTAGGGGCTTCGGTAGCATTGAAATGCTCCGCTATTGTCAGTTCCTGCGTTAAATCTAATTTCAATAATTTGATATCATGCTGCATACCCGTATTATTTCTAATGACCACTTCCAAATCTTTACATTCTTTGCAGGTAGGTGAATTTAAGAAAACAAAAACGTTTTGGTTAGACTTAACAATTCGCTCTAAATTTCCCACGGTAAAAGGGGCAATAGGCCTGGTCGTGGTTCTGCTGGAAACATAAGGCTTGCTATTGGCAGTCCATCTTGCAAAACCGCCTTCTAGAAAATAGACCTCTTTAAACCCTAAGTCTTTAAGAAAGACGCTGGCATTTTGAGCTTCTTTCCCAGTAAAGCAATATAAAAACAAAGCTCCGTTTTTATCCAAGTTAGCTTGTGCTGATTCCGTGAAATCATCTGAGAGATAGTCTAATGAAATGGCTCTTTTTATATGTCCTTCATTAAAATCATCCGTAGAACGTAAATCTACAAGCTGAGCATTATTATTTTCTCTTAGGGCCTTTTGGAAGGTAGAAGCGTCCAATGCTTTGATTTCTTGAGAAAACGAAAGCGTAGAGATAAGTAAAAGGGCGAAAACAGATAAATTTTTCATTTTGTTCTATTAAATAATTAATAACAAAGCTCTGGAATTCTTATTATCTAACGAGCATTGTAAAATATTTATTTACTTTGTACCGATTTAGGACGAAAGCTTCTCGCAGTAGAAGGTTTCTTATATAAAATTGTATTTGTTAAAGTAAATTAATAAAAATGAGTCAAATTGTAAGAGTACATGCCAGACAAATTCTGGATTCTAGAGGTAACCCAACTGTTGAGGTTGATGTTTTAACCGAACATGGTTTTCTTGGTCGTGCAGCTGTTCCATCTGGTGCTTCTACTGGTGTTCATGAGGCCGTAGAACTAAGAGATGAGGATGCTAAAGTTTATATGGGTAAAGGTGTTTTGAAAGCAGTAGCTAATGTTAATAATACTATTGCTGAAGAACTATTAGGCTTCAATGTATTCGAGCAAAATGCTATTGATAAATTGATGATTGACCTTGACGGTACTGCAAATAAGGGGAAATTAGGAGCGAACGCAATCTTAGGTGTTTCTTTGGCCGTAGCTAAAGCAGCGGCTCAAGAAGTAGGTTTACCATTATTCCGTTATTTAGGCGGTGTTAATGCCAATACACTTCCTGTACCTATGATGAATATCATCAACGGTGGTTCTCATGCAGATAACTCTATCGATTTTCAGGAGTTTATGGTTATGCCAGCAAAGGCAGACACTTTCTCTGAGTCTTTAAGAATGGGTGTTGAGGTTTTCCATAACCTTAAGAAAGTATTGAGCTCTAAAGGTTACTCTACTAATGTAGGTGACGAAGGAGGATTTGCTCCAAATATTGGTTCAAACGAAGAGGCTATTGAGACCATCTTAACAGCTATTGAAAAAGCAGGTTACAAGCCAGGTGAAGATGTATTCATTGCAATGGATGCTGCTTCTTCTGAGTTTTACGATAAGAAAACTGGTCTTTATACCTTCAAAAAATCTTCTGGTAAGCAATTGACATCTGAAGAGATGGCTGCATACTGGGATAGCTGGGCTGATAAATACCCAATTGTTTCTATTGAAGATGGTATGGACGAAGATGATTGGTCTGGATGGGCTGAGCACACAAGACTTTCTGGAAAGAAAATCCAACTAGTGGGTGACGATTTGTTCGTGACTAACGTTAACCGTCTTTCTAGAGGAATTGAGGAGAATATTGCAAACTCTATCTTAATTAAAGTAAACCAAATTGGTTCTTTAACAGAGACGATCAATGCCGTAAACTTGGCTCATAAGAACCAATATACATCAGTAATGTCTCACCGTTCTGGTGAAACTGAAGATGCTACAATTGCTGATTTAGCCGTAGCTCTTAATACAGGTCAAATCAAAACTGGTTCTGCTTCTCGTTCTGATAGAATGGCGAAATACAACCAATTATTGAGAATTGAGGAAGAATTGGGCGATTCAGCTGTTTTTCCAGGATTGAAGTTTAGAGGATAATTCGTGCCTTCGAGTTCCTCAGGCACCTCTTTTGAGTTGTTAAGGGATTAAGCTTTCGAGGATTCTTAACGGATATCGAAATAATTAGAAAAGCCATCTGAGAAATCAGGTGGCTTTTTTTGTTTACTAGCTTTCAGTAAGGGTAAAACCTTTTAAACCCGGATAATGCGATAGGGAATTGTTTTGAGTTTTAAAGTGCAATAATTCAGACAATTAAAGGAAATTAGCATAGCACCGCAATCGTGATTGAGTTTAAATGGGTGTAGCCTGTGCTGAGCTTAACGAAGTTTACTGAATTGAAGTAATTTAGCTGCAGTCCCGATAATTATCGGGAGATTGCCAAATGCTTAAAGCCTAGCAGGCTTTTTCTTTAGAATTTTACTAACTCCTTTTCCGATTCTGATAACCTACTGTGTAATATGATTTTCATAAGAGCGTTTTTCTCCTCTAAATCTTTTACGATTCGTTTTAGTTCTTGAATTTGCTTTTCTGCTTCGGTTTGACTTACAGATACCACTTTATAAGACCTGTTAGAATAATGGCCAAATATGTCAATAGGGGATAGGTCAGGAAATGCAGCAAAAAACTTTGAAATGTTTTTCGATGGGAACTGACCCTCAAAAATTTTTCCAATTGCAACCGCGGAGATACCAACTTTCTCTGCTATTTGCCTATTGTTCAAATTTGTACTTTTAAGATAATTGATGAGTATATTTATTTCTTTTTTCACAATTAGTAAATTAACCAATGTTTATTTCTCTGAAATTTAGTTAGTAAAGCAAATGTTTTATTCCCTCTCCCAAGAGAATACTATAAATAAAAAAAAGAACAAAGTACTTGCATTTGCATAGCTCCATTTTTTATAACATAGTGTTTATAAGGAAAAAACCTAAGAGCTGGATTCTATTGACATCATTTGTATAACACTTTGATATGGGTTATCTTTGAACAATGTCTAAATAAATGATTAAAGAAATGGCAAGCTCAAAAATTCAAACAGCCTTTAGATTCGATGCCGAAATATTAGAGTTGGTAAAAGAGAAAGCTAAAGCCCAACGAAGAAGCCTTAATAATTATATAGAATTATTGATGCTTAAAGATGTAGGCAATATTCCTAATAAAGAAACGCGTGAAGCCATTGAAGAAGCTATGAGTGGAAGGCAATTAGAAGAAATAGTGGACTTGGATACTTTTATGGACTCCTTATAGGATGTATAATTTAGAGATAACCTCGAAGTTCAAGAAGGACCTTAAAAAGATTAAAGAAAAGCCTGTGGATTTTGAATTGACTCGTCATGTATTAAAAATACTTCAAAATAAAGGAGTCTCAGGAATTCCAGAAAGCATGGTCCCTCATAAACTATCTGGGCAATATCATAAGAATTGGGAATGCCACATAAAACCAGATTTGCTTATAATTTGGTATCAAATTGAAAAACCAAATGTTATAAAGCTTATTAGAATTGGGTCACATTCAGACTTATTTTAATCTACTAATAGTAGTATGTTTTTCTTTATCCTTCTACTTTTTTAGGCAGTGTACCTCCAGTTCCTAAAGAGCTTTAACATAGATTTTCAGGAGAAATATGTCTTTGATTTCATTGAAGATGAAGATAGACTTGAAATTAAATCAGGTGGCTTTACACATTTGTTATTCTTTATGTAAATTTGATTTCCTAATAAAACTTACGTGCAATGAATTTTAATTACAAAGAATTCGTAAAGAATAACAGTTTCTACGTTTACAGCTTTGCTTTTTTTGTGGTTTGGCTAACCTTTTTTGATGGTGCCAATCTCATCACTCAGTTTAAATACTGGCAAAAGCTTAAGGAGTACGAAAATCAGATTGAATATTATGATGAAGAACTCGTGAAAGTTAAGGCCAAAGAGAAGGGCATTCTAAATAATTTAGATGCTTTAGAAAAATATGGCCGAGAGAAATATCTAATGAAGAAAGAGGGCGAGACGGTGTTTGTTTTAGTGGATGGAGAGGGTGAACTGATGGAAGAAGTAGAATAGATATTTGTTTTTTTGATTATGCCATATTTTGACCTTGTCAAGTGTCTTTAAGATTTTACTTGACAAGGTTTTATTTTTTGCGGGTAGATAGGCTTATCTTTAAATATATTAAATTCAAATTATGGTAAAAGTACTTTTTGTGTGTTTGGGGAATATATGTAGGTCACCTTTGGGTGAAGCCTCATTTAGGGAAATTGTTAGGAAAAATGGCCTGTCTGATAAATTTGAAATTGACTCTGCAGGAACCGCTGGTTATCATATTGGTAAAAGCCCAGATAGGAGAACTTTGGAGGTTTTGGAAGCACATGATTTGGCAACTAAACACATTGGAAGGAAACTCTCGGTAGAAGATTTTGACAACTTTGATCATATTGCGGTTATGGACGAGGCCAATTTTGAATTTGTTCATAACATGTATCATAAGTCCAAAGGAACGCCTCCACCTCCAGAAAAGTTATTTTTAATTAGAGACTTTGACCCTGAGGTTAGAGGGGTGCAGGAAGTGCCAGATCCATATTACGAGAACAACGAGGCTTTTGAGGAGGTTTTCAAAATTTTATGGAGAAGTAATGAAGAACTGTTGGTTCATTTAATGGATTTGCATCATATTGAAATGCCTTCTAACGACGAGGAGGAGTGAGCATAAAGGAGACATTACTGAAAGATAGATCTAAGGCCACTTGCGAGAGAATAATGGAATTTATTGGTGATGACCCTCAAAAATGTAAAGAATGGACAGATTGTCTTTTAGTAGATGATTTTGAGCTGAATCAAAAGGCGGCTTGGGTGCTGCATTTTATTACGGATGTTAATCCAACTTTAGTAGACAGTTTTCAAAATAGCTTTTTGGAGAAAATTAAGCATGGTAATCATCATGACGCAGTGCTAAGAGCTATTTTAAGGCATTGGGGAGATTACGGGTTTCCTGAAGCTATAGAAGGGGAGGTCTATGATTTATCGCTTCGATATCTTCAGAATAACTCATCAATAGGCATAAAGGCTCATGCCATGTTTGCGGCTTACCGTGTGGTGGAGCGTTATAAGGAACTGGCACCAGAGCTGAAGATTGTGTTAGAAGAAGCCATTCTTAAATATGGCGAAGAGTCCCCTGCTATAAGAAGCAGGGGTAATAAAATGCTTAAAAAGCTTGATAAAGTTCTTTTGAGGCCATAGCGGCACCAATAATTCCCGCTTCATTCTTAGTTTCTGCCACTACCAAATTTAGCTCATCAGAGAAAAGCGGATAAAGGTCATCCCATCTTTTACTAGCACCACCTCCCACAATAACCAAATCTGGAGAGCACACTCTATCTAAATACTGGAAGTAATAGTTAAGTCTTTCTCCCCAAGCTTCATTACTGAGATTTTTGTTTTTTCTGACAGAATCGGCAGCGTATTTCTCTACTGGAGAATTCTTTTTATAACGTAAATGCCCTAATTCAAAATTTGGGATTAACTGCCCATTATAAAACACCCCAGAACCTATTCCTGTGCCAAGGGTTATGGTTATCACTAAACCTTTCTTGTCTTTACCCGCTCCATAATTCATTTCGGCTAAACCAGCGGCATCTGCGTCATTAATTACTTTGAAATCGTTACCACACACTTCTTTGAAAAGCTTATCGATGTGAACGTTTATCCAGTCTTTATGAAGGTTGCTTTGAGACTTGCATTGTCCGTTTGCTACTATCGTTGGGAAACCTACGCCTACAGGCTCTTTCCAATTAAAGTGTTCTAAGATTTCTTTGACACATTTTGCCATAGCCTCAGGAGTCGCAGGTCTAGGAGTATCTACTCTAAAACGTTCTCCTATCAGTTCGCCAGTTTCCATATCAACAGGTGCACCTTTTATTCCTGATCCTCCAACGTCAATTCCGAATAACTCCATATTTGTTTTATTATTTCTTTAGTTTCTTACGCAATTTAAGATTTTTGAACGGGCTTCTTATGCTTCGCCTAATAAATTCCCATATCTATGGAAATTAAAAGAGAAGTTCTGTTCGGTGAGGTAATTAAGCAGTTCTAAGCGGCCATTTGGACTTGGTTTGCGGTCAAAAATATGAATGGCTTTTTGATGGCAGCTTTTCCTTAATTCTTCAATATCAGTAGTAACCAATGAACGAACAATCACATAGTAATTTATTTCTTTTTCTAGTTCTATCCAGCTATTTAGCTTTCTAGTAGCATTCTTACTGCCGTCTTTAGAAACTACTTCCGCTTTTATGTTTAAAACTTTACAGGCTTCTAATACCATAGCGATATCCGTAATTTTCGTTTGGTGGTCTATCAGGACGAAGACTTTAGATGCTTTAAGATATCTGTTAAAGTTATGTTGTCCACGAAGTTTGGAGTAGTCTATTTCCTTTTCAAAAAGCTCGTTAGCCCATTTTATGTAACTGGTTTGGGTATGGTCTAAAATAGCCTTGGTGGTCATAAACTGTAAAACATAGTTTCTACCTCCTGCTTTCATCCCAAAACCAAAGTTTGACGCTTTCATTCCTCCGAATGGCTGTCTTTCTACAATAGCACCCGTAGTGGGTCTATTGGCGTAAAGATTACCTGCTTTGATCTTACTTTTCCATAAAGCCACTTCATTAACATCTAAAGATTCTAAACCGCTGGTCAAACCATAAGCTACACCATTTACAAGGTCAATGGCGTGGTTTAGGTCTTGAGCTTTCATAACGGATAAAATCGGGCCGAATAACTCATTATTGTATTCGTAATCTGCCTGCGTCACACCCCATTTTATGCCAGGGCTTAAAAAGAATTGGCCGTCTAAAGTTGGTTTTAAAAGCCATTCATTATCCGCAGTGTTGTCCAAGACATGCTGAATCTTATCGGAAACGGGTACGGCTAAGGGACCTATCTGGGTTTCCAATTGCCACGGGTTGCCTTGAGTTTTACTTTTAACGGCATCTTTTAGCAAGGTCTTAAAATGTGAGTCGTTAAAAATTTCTTCCTCCAGAATTAATATAGAAGTAGCGGAGCATTTTTGACCTGCGTTGCCAAAGGCACTTTGAACCACATTTTTAATGGCTTGTTCTCTATCTGCCAAAGCGGTTATTATGGTACAGTTTTTACCGCCAGTCTCCGCAAATAAATTCAGCTTAGGATTTCTATTCAATAAGAACTTAGCAGTATCTGTACCACCCGTCAAAATAACGGCATCAAAAACATTTCCATCTGAAAGATAGTCATCTAGATTGCTTTCTTCTGTTGGAAAAAAGGCAAATACATCTGAGGAAATACCGGCATCCCATAAACATTTGCTGGTAAGGTAGGCTGTGGCAGCGGCATTAGTAGAGGGTTTTAAAATGGCTCTTTTTCCTGCAGCTAAGGAAGCTAAAACGCCTCCAATAGGTATGGCAACAGGGAAGTTCCAAGGTGACAGGATAAGATTTATACCTTCCTTCTCTTCAATTTGAACTTCATCTCTCAATTTCAAGATGGAATGTGCGTAGTAATTGGCAAAGTCTATAGCCTCCGATACTTCTACATCTACTTCTGCTATGGTTTTTCCTAGTTCACTCACCGCCACGGAGATTAAATCGCCTCTGTTTTTTTCAATTTCTACGGCTACTAATCTCAATAGCTCAGCTCTTTTTTCTACACTTTCTTGGTGCCAATTCGTTTGCTTTCCTAAAAAGCTTTCAAAATCGGGAAGTATGGCCAATTCATAAGACCATGTAGGCACCCCATTCCAACCTTCTATTTGAATGCTGTCTCTATCTTCCAGTTTTGGTAGAATAGGGATGATATTGGGTAGAGGCATTTCTGCGGATGCCCATTTTGCTTTATAAGTGTTAATCCAAGCTCTGTTTGACTCTAAAGTCCAATCGGTATTCGCCACATTATAAAACTTCGTTTGGGGAATAAAAGTCTCGGTGTTTCTGTTTTGTTGTCTTTTCGGAGTTATAGAAACCGTATCAATAATTTCTACTGAACTCAAGAATTGTCTTTTGATTTCATTCCATTTTTCAGAACCGGTGGTCAGTTCAAACCCTTCTTTTAGGAAATTGCCGTCTTGGGTGCCCTCATCCAGTCTTCTTACTAGATATGCCATGGCAGAGTTATAGTTTTCTCTTTCTACAATAGGGGTGTAAAGTAGAATATTGGCGTTTTGTTTGGCTAGGCTTCTTACGGTGTCATTGGCCATGCCTTCTAGCATTTCAAAATCTATTTGGTCGTATAAATTGTCCCTTTTAACCAAATATAGTGCAAATGCGATGTCAAAAATATTATGTGAAGCCACTCCTAGATTCAGATATTTTGACCTGTCCGGCGTAATGGCTTGGAGAATAAGTTTTTTGAAGTTAGCATCGGTATGTACTTTCTGAGTGTAGGAAGCCACTTCCCAATCTTCAAGCGAAGATTCGGTTTTTTCCATTTCCATGTTAGCCCCTTTTACCAGTCTTACTTTAATGGGTGCTCCTCCATTTTCTACCCTTACTTTAGCCCATTCTTGGAGCTTTACGAGTTCATCAAAGGTGTCGGGGAGGTAGGCTTGTAATACTATACCTGCTCTTAGGTTTTTATATTTTTCTAAAGAAAGTGTTTGGGTAAAAGTGTCTAACGTCATGTGAAGGTCTCTATACTCCTCCATATCTAGGTTTACAAACTTCCAAATACCTGTTTCTTGGTGTATGGAGATAAGTTCATCATAAATTTCAGACAATTTCTCTACCAAAACATGAATTGAATGCTCATATGCCAATGATGTGATTTGAGAATAGATGGTGGAGATTTTGATGGAGATGTAATCCACATCGCTCTGGCGTAGCAAGTCTTTATACTGTTGGATCCTTTCCGACGCTTCCACTTCACCAATTAATGCTTCGCCAATAAGATTGACATTGAGGGCTATTCCTTCACTTTTACGTTTTGCCGCTTGGGCTTTAAATTTATGGCTACCAACAAAAAACACAATAGAATCCGTTACTTTTTGAACTTGACTCAGCATAAGCGGAATACTTATAGAAGGGAAATAATGCCCTATACTCCGGTAAAGTTTTACTAAAAGGCTTTCGAAGGAGTTGAAAAGGCCTTTGTATTCACTGCTAGAATTGAAAAGGTTTAAGACATAATGAGATACACGGCTGTTGTTCTTTGACCTAAAGGCCACATCCATGAGTCTAATTAAAAAGTGTTTTGAAGTCGGAGTCTTAATAATAGGTTCCATTCTGTCCGCGAAGTCAGTTTTCCCTTGCGAGATAGAACCATTTTGAAGCTCTTCAGCAAGGCTGATAACTTCTTCCATTTCTTTGTGAGTCAGCATTTTAGGTAAAAGACTACATCTTTTTAAAGACGTAAATTGATGATAGTGTAATAAATTGCAAAGCTAGATTAAATCTTCGAGATTTATAAACAGGCTATTAGGAGAAAATTATGACTTAAATTGTTTTCTACCTGGAACCCATTTTGACAAGAAAGCTGTCTAAAAAACTTTTAACCTCCGTGGTCATATCTGGCTCATATTTATTTACGACCACCATGAAAGAAAAGTTTTCGCCAGTTTTGTCCGTAAAGTATCCAGCATAAGCTCTGGTGCCTTCTATTGAGCCACTTTTGGCTCTCACTCTTCCTCCGGTTTTATGCTGCCTATCTTTATATTTAACACTTCCTTCTTGGCCTAAAACGGGAATGCTGTTTAAAAAGTACGGATAGTACTCATCTTTACTCATAGCCCCTAGGATATTGGTCATGTTCTGGGCAGTGATGAAACCAGAGGGAGAGAGACCACTGCCATCTTTTGGATTAAAACCGGACAGGTCTATAGTTCTGTTTTTCCAATGAGTTTTAAGCGTTTCTAATCCTTGATTAAAGCTTTCAAAGCCAGTATCATTTAATGATAAGGAGTGCAGAAATGCATCCGCGTAGATGTTAATACTTGAAAAATTGCAGTCCTCAGTTAACTCTCCCAGGGTTTGTGATTGAAATCTTTTGATGAGATGATGGTTTACTAATGTTGGCGGAAGGTCTTTTGCCAATGGCAACAACTCTTTTTGTGAAATTGAAATACCTTTCGTTGCTAAAAATTTAATTAATTCGGCTCTAAAGACCTTCGCGGGGTTAGGAATCGATCCTTTTACAGAGAAATTACTTTTTCCTAGAGGAACGGTTCCTTTTAAAACCAAGACGTCGGAGTTGGCTCCGCCATATATGTAAACTTGATCGCCACTGGTTGAGGTACCCGTTTTTACCAAGTTTATAATTTGCCAGTCGGCGTCAAAGGGCTTTATATAGTTTATAGCAGCTTCTGAGCCCACAGAATTCCCTGGCTCAAAATAAATGGTGTATAGGTTTTCATTGATGTTAAACTGATGAGGAATGGCACCATAATAATTGCCCATATCACCCCATATCCAAGAATCTGGCGTGTCAAACTCAAAGACGGATGGATCATTGACGATAACATTGCCATCTATTTTTCCTATTCCTAGTGTTCTAAGGGTTTCATAAATGTCTTCCAATACTACATTGAAAGGATTCCTACCTCGTTCCGAGCCAAAACTAGGGTCACCGTTTCCATCAATAACTAGATTCCCTTCTAAAATGCCATTTTTGATTGCTCCAGAATAAAGTAGATCTGTTTTATATCTAAAGGCCGAACCAAGTTTACTCAAAGCGGTGGCAGTGGTAATTAACTTTAACGTGCTAGCGGAATTAACCGCTTTGTTACCATTAAAATCCAGTACGGTTTTATGGTCTGATACACGATGAATGGACGCCGCCACAGTTCCATGCTTAATGCCATTCGAATTTTGAAAACGATTAAGGTCGTTGAGTAATTCACTCTGAATAGCGGAGAACTGAAGGATAATAAGAGCGATTAGATTCATATTAGAAAGTTAGAATTTTAGGTGAAGCAAACGCATGTTTTGAAGGAATTTTAAAGATACAAAACAGGAAACTTATAATGTATAAACGTAACAAATAGAATAGGTTTTAGTGGATGATGTTGATAATACTTGCAGGTTTTACCCATTTGATATGGGTTAATTGAATAACTTTGCGGCTTTTATTTGGAATAATCTCTCTTATAGAGACAATATATTTAATGAAACTTTCCTTTTTTGGAGCGGCCAGACAGGTAACCGGAAGTATGTTTTTATTGGAGCTGCAAGACGACTATCGCATTTTGATAGATTGTGGAACAGACCTAAGTAATAATAGTTATTCTGATGATGATTCAGAAGAGTCATTTGGATTATTTCCATTTGATGCTAGCATGGTGAATCTGGTTTTATTAACGCACGCTCATATAGATCATAGTGGACAGATACCTAATCTTTATAGAGAAGGGTATGAGGGTCAAGTGCTTTGCACAGAGCCTACTTTAGAGTTGGCAGAGATACTGTTGTATGATGCGGCTTCTTTATATCAAAGAAAATTGAAGGCCATTGAAAAGAATAAGAAATTTTCAAAGAAAAGAAAATCTATAGCATCTGGACCTTTTTATTTATCGAGCCAAGTAAATTATGCGGTCGATAACTTTGTGCCCTTAACTTATAATATGAGATTTAAGTTTAAGGATAACGGCTGGGTGACTTTTATCCCGGCGGGGCATTTATTAGGTGCAGCTCATATACTTTTAGAAGTAGAAAATAATGGAAAAATAGAAAGCATTTGTTTTTCTGGGGACATCGGTAGGGTAGGTTATCCACTTCTACCAGATCCACAACTAGTACCCGAGGTGGACTATTTAGTCTGTGAAACCACTTATGGAAATAGGCAGCATGAAGACGAAATGGCAGCAGAAGAAAGGCTCAAGGGTATTATTCAGGAATGCTGTATTGATGTGCCTGGTAGGTTAATAATTCCTACTTTTAGCGTTGGAAGAACGCAAGCTTTACTTTATACGCTAAATAAGCTTTATGATAAGCATGAGATAGAGCCTATTAAGGTTTTTACCGATAGCCCACTGGCAAGAAAGAGCACTGAAATCCATGAAAAATATAGCAGGTATTTAAATACGGAAGCTAAAGGAATAAAGGAACTGGACGATATGCTCTTTGATTTTGAGAATTTACATTATCTCAAAACAGCACAAGAGTCTCAAAGTGTAGCCTATCATAATGAAGCTTGTATTATTATTTCGTCTTCAGGAATGATTAATGGGGGGAGGATAGAGCATCATATTGCTGAGAATATTGAAAATCCTTATGCGACCGTGCTTTTTATTGGTTACGCCACTGAAGGAACTTTGGGACATCGGTTGAGAAATAAAGAAATTTCTGAATTGACCATAAAAGGGGCAAAGAAGGAGGTAAATGCCAAAATTATGAGCACCGATGTGTTTAGTGGTCATGGTGATTTGGATGATTTAAAGCTTTTTGCAAAGCAACAAGACCCAGAAAAATTAAAAAAGGTGTTTCTAGTTCACGGTGAATTGGATTCCATGCTTAACTTTAAAAATGTTTTGGAAGAAGAGGGCTTCAAAAATATTGAAATCCCAGAAAAAGGTGAAGAATTTGAAATTTGATATAATTTTGAATTCGAAAAGCTGTAAAGCAACCTTTCGTTATTGAAATTACGTTTAGAAACTAAAGTGAATTTATATTAAGAATGAGAACATTGTTAGAGTTTGAAAAGCCTATTGCAGAGCTAGAGTCTAAACTAGAGGACATGAAAAATTTGGCCTCCAAAAATAATGTTGATGTAAGCTCGGCTGTTAGAAACCTTTCTAACAGTATAGAAGAGCTAAGAAAAGATACTTTTAGCAATTTGACAAGATGGCAGCGAGTACAGCTTTCACGCCATCCTGACAGACCATATTCCTTAGATTATATAGAACTTTTATGTGAAGAATTTCATGAGCTTCATGGAGATAGAAATGTAAGAGACGATCCGGCTATTGTTAGTGGATTAGGTAATATTGAGGGTAAGGCTGTTATGATTATTGGTCAGCAGAAGGGACGTAAAACTAAAGAAAGACAGCATAGGAATTTTGGTATGCCGAATCCAGAGGGCTATAGAAAAGCTCTTAGAATGATGAAGATGGCAGAGAAGTTTAACATTCCGATAGTTACGCTTATAGATACCCCTGGTGCTTTCCCTGGTTTAGAAGCAGAAGAGAGAGGTCAAGGTGAGGCTATTGCCAGAAACTTGAAGGAAATGATGACTTTGAAGGTGCCCGTAATCTGTATTGTAATAGGTGAGGGTGCTTCTGGTGGGGCTTTAGGGATAGGAATTGGAGATCGTGTGCTGATGTTGGAAAACTCATGGTACTCTGTAATTTCTCCAGAAAACTGCTCTACTATTCTTTGGAAAACATGGGACTTTAAGGAGCAAGCTGCAGACGCTTTAAAGCTGACCGCAGAAGATATGAAAGGGTTTGGTTTGGTAGACGATATCATCAAAGAGCCAAGAGGTGGAGCTCATTTAGATTTTGAAGCTATGGCTAAAAATCTTAAAAAGGCTATTCTTTCAGAAATCAGGACTTTAAGTAAAATGAAACCTGAAGAAAGAATAACCAAAAGAATTGATAAGTTTTGTTCCATGGGTGTAGTGGTAGAGTAAGACATGGGCGACTATAAGGCTGTTCTTTTTGACTTCGGCAATGTTATTATCAACATTAACCCTGAATTGACCATAAAAGCATTTGCTGAGTTTTCTGGGAAGTCCATTCCTCAGATTAAAGAGAAAATGGAAACCAGTCAGGTGAATCGCAGATATGAAAGCGGTATGTTCTCTGATGAAGAATTTAGAGAAATAATAAGGCAAACCATCGGTTATCCTTTTAGCGACAGAGAGGTGGATTTGGCATGGAATGCTCTTTTGCTAGATTTACCTCCTTACAGAATTAGCCTGATTTTAGAATTGAAAGATAAATACCCCGTGTATTTATTAAGCAATACCAACAATATTCACATTACAAAATGTAATGGCATTTTTAGAGATCAGTTTGGAATTCCAGACGTGAAAGCACTTTTTACGAAGGCTTTCTATTCTTACGAAATGGGTCTATGGAAACCTGATAAGGAAATTTATCGAACTGTTTTGGAGGATATTGAACAAAAAGCAGAGGATGTACTGTTTATTGATGACAACGCTGCCAATATTGCGTCAGCAGCGGAAATGGGATTCCAGACTATATTAATGGATCCGATTAACGACGATGTCATCAATCACTTCAAAATTTAATGAAGCATAAAACGCTTATTATTCAAATCAGTTTATTTTTAGTAACTGTTCTTGTTACCACTTTTGCTGGAATGGAATGGGTCACGGGTAAATCTATTCTCTTTGAAGGAGTTGATTTAGAATTGCTAAAAAAGGGTTTTATCTGGTATGCTTTTCCATTTTTGGCTTTTCTTACCTTCCATGAATTTGGCCATTATTTTGTGGCTAAATGGCGTAAAGTCAATGTGACTTTACCCTATTATATCCCTTTATGGATTCCTGGGATTTCTTTTGGTACCATGGGTGCCTTCATAAGAATCAAGGAAGAAATAAAAACGAGGGTAAATTATTTCGATATTGGTATAGCTGGACCTTTAGCGGGATTTGTGGTAGCATTTGGCTTTTTGGCTTATGGGTATTCCAATTTGCCTAGCCAAGACTTCGTTTTTGAGATTCATCCAGAATACGAACAATACGGTGAAAACTATGGTGATTTTGCCTATGAACCTGTCTATAGTAAAAATGCATTTGGAAGTATAGATAGTAGTCAGGTAGAAGTGGTGAGTGCTTTTAGGTTAGGTGATAGTATTTTGAGCCATTGGATAAAAGAGAACTTTGCAGAGAAGAAATTGCTGCCACATCCAAACGAATTACCACATTATCCGTTTATACTGGCGGGTTTTCTTGGTCTATTTTTTACGGCTTTAAATTTAATGCCCATCGGGCAACTAGACGGTGGTCATATTTTGTTTTCACTCATTGGAGAAAAGAATTTCAATAAAGTATCTCCATTGCTCTTTACCGGGTTTGTGTTTTATGCAGGTTTAGGGTTTTATAAAGTAGAAGAACTTCAAGAACTCTTTTTTAAGGAAGGCTTTAGGGCTTTACTAAATTTCCTTTTTTATTTGTTTGCTATTTTTCTTTGTTTTAGCAGAATAACTAAGAATAATCAAACCAATTGGATCATCGCTCTATCTGTTATTTTACTTCAGTTTGTTGTTTCTTATCTATTACCAGATGTAGAAGGCTATTCAGGATTTTTGGCATTTGCAGTACTTTTAGGAAGGTTTTTGGGTGTCTATCATCCGCCTGTTATGTATGATAAGCCCTTGAATAATGGTAGAGTGCTATTGGGTTGGATAAGTATTATTATCTTTATTCTATGTTTTAGTCCTTACCCATTTTATTGAAATAATTTGATAGCTAGATTTTTGTTCTATTTATTTGGTTGGAAGCTAATAGGCGAAATTCCTAAAGACCTTAAAAAGGGGGTTTTAGCTGTATGCCCTCATAACACATGGCTCGACTTCCCTGTGGGCATAATGGCCAGAGGAGCCATGAAACGCAAAATAGGTTACTTAGGAAAAGCAGAATTGTTTGATTCGCCGTTTGGGTTTCTGTTTAAATGGCTTGGAGGAACGCCCGTAATAAGAACTAAGAAGCTTAATATGGTAGAAAGTTATGCCATGACCATCAAGAGTGCCGAGGACATGCTTTTTGCGATAGCACCGGAAGGAACTAGAAAAAATGTAAGCAAACTCAGGACAGGCTTTTATTATATGGCCGTAGGAGGCGAAATACCAATTCTTCCTGTAGGTTTTGATTTTAAGAAGAAAGAGGTGATAATAAGTGAGCCTTTTATGCCTTCTGGTGATTTTGAAAAGGATATGCAAATGTATTTTGTGCCATTCTTTAAAACGATGCATAATGTTAAAAAAGACTGGCTTACAAATTATGAAAATGGCATATTTGCCAAATAATTAATAATTGAACAATTTTAAGGAAGTCTTGAGGTAAAATTTCCTTGAGTCTTTTTTCTACTTTAATGAAAGACGTAACCAAATCAATCCGGATTCAAACAGAAAGAACACAGCATGGAGAGCACTCTACGCCAATGTTTTTGACTTCAAGTTTTACTTTTGAAGATGCTGGGCATGGCAAAGCACTTTTTAGTAACGAAGTAGCAGGAAACATTTATTCAAGATACTCTAACCCTTCGGTTCAAGAGTTTATTGATAAGGTTTGTATGCTGGAGGGATTAGAGGAAGGTTTTGCTACCGCATCAGGAATGGCAGCGGTTTTTGCAGGATTTGCTGCTCATTTAGAATCTGGTGATCACATCGTTTCTAGTAAGGCACTTTTTGGTTCTGCTCACCAGATTATCACGCAAATACTCCCGAAATGGGGTATCAGTCATACTTATTTGGAAGTGAGTGCTACAGAAGAAGACTGGAATAATGCCGTTCAAGAAAACACTAAAATGCTTTACTGCGAAACACCTTCTAATCCGGGTTTAGACCTTGTGGATTTAGAAATGTTAGGCAATGTGGCTAAAAAGCACGATTTGATTTATTATGTTGATAATTGTTTTGCTACGCCAGTCATTCAAAAGCCAGCAGATTTTGGGGCAGATTTGATAGTGCATTCGGCCACCAAGTTTATGGATGGGCAAGGAAGAGTAATGGGCGGAATTATAGTAGGAACCCCAGAACGCATGGAAAAAGTAGTCTTTTTCTGTAGACATACTGGGCCAGCATTATCGCCATTTAATGCTTGGGTACTTTCAAAAAGTTTAGAAACCTTACATTTAAGAGTAGAAAAGCATTGTGATAATGCAGCCAAACTGGCAGAAGCACTCCAAGGCTTGGAAGGTGTAACCAAGGTTAATTATCCTTTTTTAGGTTCTCATCCCCAGTCTGCATTGGCTAAGAAACAAATGAAAAGTGGAGGTGCTTTGGTAACCATAGATTTGGACGGCGGTTTTGAACGAATTATTCGTTTTACCAAGTTGTTAACCATACCGAGCAAGACATCAAATTTGGGTGACACAAGAACAACCATCACCAATCCGAATACCACGACGCACTCTAAAGTAGCACAGGATATAAAGGATGAGTTGGGCATAACAGAAGGTTTGATGAGAATTTCGGTTGGTTTAGAAGATATTGACGATTTAATAGCTGACTTTAAGCAGGCTATAGCTGGAAGTAAATAGCACGAAAAATGAAAGTACAATTAACAAGAGTAGACGACGCCTTCCACTTAACTGGAAAAGGTTCTTCAGATAGTTTAGTTCATATAGATGCCTCTGAAAAAGTAGGTGGCCATAATGCCGGTAGCAGACCAATGGAGCTGCTTTTGATGGGTTTAGGCGGTTGTGCCTCTATAGATGTGGTAATCATTTTAAAGAAGCAAAAACAAGTTATAGAAGACTTTAACGTGATTATCTCTGGCGAAAGAGAAACCATAGAAGGAACTCAAATGTCTCCTTTTAGAAGTATCAATGTACACTTTGAGGTAAAAGGGCAAATTGACGCGAAAAAAATGAAGAGAGCCATTACCATGTCTATGGAAAAGTATTGCTCAGCTACTGCTCAATTTCAAGGTTCAGCGGAAATAACACATAGTTTTGAGATTTTGAGAGCTTAGTAGTTTGATGTCGGTTGTCTGGTGTTAGATCCTAGTTGTTGCGTGTTGGAGGTCGGTCAGACATTTTCAAAGCCTAAAATCTAACGTCTTATATTTGAATTAAGCCTTAAATCAATTTTAAATTCTAGCATAAGAAATGATACAATACCAAAACCTTCTAAAACATATTTTGGCCGAAGGCACCATGAAAACCGACCGTACAGGTACGGGTACTAAAAGTGTTTTTGGTTATCAGATGCGTTTCAATTTGCAGGAAGGGTTTCCTTTGGTAACGACTAAAAAGATTCATATTCCGTCTGTGGTGCATGAATTACTTTGGTTTATAGATGGCGACACCAATATCAAATACCTGAATGATAATAAAGTCAGGATTTGGAATGAATGGGCAGATGAAAACGGAGATTTGGGGCCAGTTTATGGAAAACAATGGCGTTCTTGGCCTAAATCAACAGGCGAATCTATAGATCAATTAAAGACGGTTATAGATCAAATTAAAACTACGCCAGACTCCAGAAGAATCATTGTTTCGGCTTGGAATGTCGGTGAGCTTTCTGAAATGGCACTTATGCCATGCCATGCTTTATTTCAGTTTTATGTGGCGGATGGTAAATTGTCTTGCCAGCTTTATCAACGTAGCTCGGATGTGTTTTTGGGGGTACCTTTCAATATAGCGTCATACGCACTTTTAACTCATATGATAGCCCAAGAATGTAATTTGCAGGTCGGTGATTTTGTATGGACCAGTGGCGACACACATATTTACACCAATCATTTTGAGCAAGTAAACGAGCAATTGGAAAGAACACCAAAAGCATTACCTAAATTGGTGCTTAATCCCGATGTTAAATCTATTTTTGATTATACAGCCGACGATATCAAAATAGAGGATTACGACCCTTATCCATTAATTAAAGGCAAGGTGGCCGTTTAGGGTATGTTTGTCATGATTTTGGCGAAAGGCCAAAATCCCGCCAAACGAAATTCCATAATAGCTTTTTCCTATTAACATAAAGATCCTCTGGAGCTAAAAAGGAAATCTAAAATATATTAATTCCATATCAACCAATTACTGTTCGAGGGACAATTGGAAATTGGTGGCTTATGTTATAATATTTTCATTATTATAAATTTCAATTGTACAAGTTTATTTGTTTTTTGGCGGTCCGCCGCTGCGGCTACTTTTTGCCTTAACAAAAAGTAGTGCGGTCTCTGTCTGCCGACAGGCAGGTGGCAAGACAGAAGCCAGATTGAGGAATTAAATTCGATATCTTGTAAAATTGTAATTAGAAGCCTCTAAAAGCCACCAATCAACTACCCGGAACATCTTATATTTATCCCTAGACCCTATTTATTTGGCGTTTGTCTATCTACCTTTGCGGCTTCAAAAGCAAAATATATGATTTCGGTAGATAACGTAGCGGTAGAATTCAGTGGAAGAACACTTTTTAGTGATGTCACATTTAATGTCAATGAAACAGACAGAATAGCCCTTATGGGTAAAAATGGAGCTGGAAAATCAACGCTACTCAAAATAATAGCAGGCGTTGATAAACCAACTCGTGGTAAAATTTCTACGCCAAATGATGCCGTAATAGCGTACCTGCCGCAGCATCTTCTAACAGATGATACCAGCACCGTTTTTGAAGAAACAGCTAAGGCTTTTTCGGCGGTGTTAAAGCTAAAAACGGAAATGGATGAGCTGAATCATCAGCTAGAAACTAGAACAGATTATGAGTCGGATGAATACATGACCATCATCGAAAAAGTTTCTGATATAAGTGAGAAGTATTATTCTATTGAAGAAGTTAACTACGATGCAGAAATAGAGAAGACGCTTCAAGGCTTAGGTTTTTTACGATCAGACTTTACCAGACCAACAAGCGAGTTTAGTGGGGGTTGGAGAATGCGAATAGAATTGGCCAAAATATTGCTTCAAAAACCAGACTTGATACTTTTAGATGAGCCTACTAACCACATGGACATTGAATCTATCCAATGGTTAGAAGATTTCTTGGTTAACAGTGCTAAAGGGGTTATCGTTATTTCTCACGATAGAGCTTTTGTAGATAACATTACCAACAGAACTATAGAGGTAACCATGGGTAAAATTTACGATTATAAAGTGAATTATAGCCATTACTTACAGTTAAGAAAAGAACGACTAGAGCAGCAGCAAAAGCAGTTTAGTGACCAGCAAAAGGAGATAGCGGATATACAAGGTTTTATTGATCGTTTTAAGGGAACATACTCTAAAACGCTTCAAGTACAGTCTAGGGTGAAGATGTTGGAGAAAATGGATATTGTTGAAGTCGATGAGATTGACACTTCTGGCATAAGTATCAAGTTCCCAGCGGCACCTCGATCAGGAAACTATCCTGTTATTACGGACCGAGTGAGCAAGTCTTACGGTGATAATTTGATTTTCAAGGATGCCAATATTACTATTGAAAGAGGTCAGAAATTGGCTTTTGTTGGTAAGAATGGTGAAGGTAAATCCACCATGGTGAAAGCCATTATGGGGGAAATAGAATATGATGGAGAATTGAAAGTAGGTCATAATTGCCAAATAGGATATTTTGCACAAAATCAAGCTTCCATGCTAGATGGAGATTTGTCTGTTTTTGATACCGTAGATAATGTAGCAGTAGGGGAGATTCGCTCAAAAATCAAAGACCTTTTAGGAGCATTTTTGTTTAGTGGAGATGATTTGAACAAGAAAGTTAAAGCTCTATCTGGTGGAGAGCGAACAAGGCTTGCCATGATAAAATTGCTTTTAGAACCTGTCAATCTTCTAATTCTCGATGAGCCTACCAACCACCTAGATTTACGTACTAAAGACATTCTAAAAGATGCTCTTTTGGCTTTTGAGGGTACGGTTATCCTTATTTCTCACGATAGAGATTTCTTAGTCGGACTGGCCACGAAGGTGTTTGAGTTTGGTAACAAACGCATCAAAGAACACTTTGAAGACATTAATGGCTTCTTAAGAAATAAGAAAATGGAAAACTTAAGCGATATCGAGCGTAAGAAGCAAGCTTAAAACTGTCTAGCTAAAATATAGAGAGTTTGTCATAAATACCCCAGGGGTATAACATTGGTAGAGACGGGTGAAACCCGTCTTAATTTAAAAATCGCGGTAAAGCATTTGGCGGAATTTTGGCCTATAAAAGCCAAAATTGTGACAAATAATTAAAGAGGTCAACAAGCACTTTATGAAGCATTGACAACTGTTGATTCTTATGTCGAACTCACTTTAAATAGGAAGATAAAGTACCATTAGGATTTGAAGAACAAAGTATATCAAAAAAGGAAATACTAAATATCCCATCACATCTCTGGCCTGAATCTTTAATCCTGAACCCATAACAGGTAGCACTATCAATAAGAAAAATGGCTGTAGTAGATTAGTTAAAGCTTCGCCATAGGCCAAAGATAAAGAAGCTCTTGCGGTCATTTCTGACAATTGAGTATCTGGTAATCCAACCCCAAGTTGATTAACGGCCTCTATGATGGATGGTCCTATCACAGCAAATTCACCACCTCCAGAAGGTATAGCAAAATTGACAATGCCTCCCAATGCATATGCGTAAAATGGGTAGCTATCTATCGTTGCGACATCTGCAATGGCCTGTCCCAAAGCATTTCCTAATCCAGAATAGGTCATAATGCCCATTATACCAGCATAAAAAGGGTATTGATACAAAATACCTGAAATATTAGTGGATGACCTTTTCATGGAGATGGTATATCGCATAGGTGTTTTATGTAATAACATGCCCAACATTATGAAGAAGAATATCATGATGTTCAGATTGAGGTCTAAGCCTTTTGAATAAAAATGATAGCCAACATAGGAGAGTCCCATAAAAACAATGAGATATTGAAAGATATAGGTATTGTTCATGAAGTCCGATAAGGACTTTTCTGGCAATTTTAGGTCTTCTGCCTCTTCTGTAATGGTTTTGCTGGCTGTTAGGTTTTCTTTACCTAATTCATCAATTAAGTCTATACCCTTATCTCGTTTTGGTGCGAGCCAAAGCATTAAAAATGGACCTAGAATTATAAATAATCCTAACATACACATATTAATAGTGGAGCCTAGTGTTAATGAAGTTGGCAGTATGTTGTTCAATATTCCAGCTTCTATTAAAAAGTTTTTTTCTGTGTTTAGAAGTAGTGGGATGGAGCTAGATAATCCCGATACCCACGAAATAGAGGAAAAGTAGACGCATGCTATTAAATAGGCAAAATTTACGCCCTTCACCCTCAAAGCCAATTCCCTTCCCAGTAGAGCTGCTAGAACCACCCAGCCCCAACTTATTAGGGCGGCCAACATTCCAAAAAGTACTGTGATAAAGTAAACCTGATTGGGTGTTGAGATGTATTTGGCTATTTTATCTATTATTTTAGAAGAAAAAGGTGACAGGGCAATACTGTAACCTGTTATGATTAATAAAACCATTTGCATTCCAAAGGCAAGCATCGTCCAGAAACCTTCATACCAAGATTGAATGATTTTTAAAGGTGTGGCTCCCACCCAGAAAAAGGCTGTGATTGAAGTTATTAGTGTTAAAACCAATGCAAAGACAAAAGCATCTGGCATGTTCTTACGGAAAATATCCGTGAACTTTTCTCCTAGTCTTGAAATCATAATTCAATAGGTAATTCTCTTTTTTTAAGGGTATTACCTACTAAAGTACATATTTAAATTTATGAAGGTGACTAAGTTGTCAATATCGCCAAGCTAAAATTCTGCTTATTTTATTGCCAGTTGCCATTTCTATGACCTTAATTTCTTTAGCTTCTAACTTTGTTAAAAGCTTTTTTAATGGCCTGATTTTGTCTTTTTTAGAAACCAAAGAAGTGAACCAACCACATTGTCTAGTGAAATGTCTGCTTTCATAAATCATGTTGGTCAAGAAAGCTTTTTCGCCACCTTCACACCAAAGTTCATTGCTTTGTCCGCCAAAGTTGAGTAAAGGATTTTTATTCCCAAGATTTTTAGTCTTTCTCAAACTCCCCAGTCTAGCTTCTTTTTCTGATGCATGAAAAGGAGGGTTGCAGATAGTTACATCAAAGTATTCATCAACACTCAGTATCTCTCTAAATATAAACCTTGGATTTATCTGACGTCTAAGTTCTATTTGACCTCGGAGTATGTCATTATTATTGACAATTTTAAAGGCAACCTCCAGAGCATTTTCGTCAATATCTGTTGCCACAAAATGCCATTTATATTCGGCTACGCCAATAATAGGGTAGATGCAATTTGCTCCTGTTCCTATATCAAGACATTTGATTTGCTTCTCATCATTAGCTCCGATTAAATCTGCTATATAATGTATGTAATCTGCTCTTCCAGGCACAGGAGGGCATAAGTAGCCTTCTGGTATGTCCCAGTAATCAACATGATAATGCGTATTAAGTAAAGCCTTATTGAGTAGTTTTACAGCCTCAGGATTAGAGAAGTCTATGGTTTCTGTACCGTATTTATTTACAAAAACATGCTTCCTTAATTCTGGGAGAACGTCTATTAAAACTGTAAAATTATATCCTTCGTTATGCTTGTTTCTGGGGTGTAGTTCAGATTTTACAGCAGGTTTTGTATTTGGCATATTTCTAATCTACGTCAATTTTAGCTTAAAGCCTTCGTGTGATTGGGCAAAACCCAATTTTTTATAAAATGAATGGGCTTGGTCTCTGTTTTTATTAGAGGTTAGTTCTATTAAATAAGCTCCTCTTTCCTTTGATTGAGCCACTGCCCATTGAATAAGTTTTGCTCCTATTCCTTCTCCTCTCCTTTCTTCTTTAACAATTACAGCTTCTAACAATGCCACTATTCTTGCATGCCTAAAAAGGTATTGAATGATAGTAAGATGCAAGCTGCCTACCACTTCTCCATTATTCGCCATAACCATCAAATATTGATTTTCATCTTTAGAAATAATGTTATATGCTTCCAGATATTTTGGTGATAATTCAGGCGTGTGTTTTTCTAATCCAATAGAGTTTTTATCAGAAACCCACATTTCTATAATAGCCTTTATGTCTTCCTTATTTGCTCTCCTAATTTCCATTTTTCAAGGTTTTAAGAAGTTCCAAACTACTTTTTTTATATTCAAATCATGATTATGTTCCCTTTCTAGGCTTTATAAAAGAGATTTACTTTAAAAACACTTCATTACTTCGCTATCTAAAGAAAGTGAATAACTATGTATTTCATTATAAAATTGTTTGTTATCTGTGGTACTCAAAATACGAGGTCTAAGCCCTTTTAAGTAAGTATTACTTAAACAACCTAAAGAGTTTATATGTTCAATTGCATAATCTATTGTACCAACAATCCAAGTGTTATCATAACCTCCTATAGCTCCCATTTCTAACATGGCCACAAGTTTCCCTATACCTAATACATTTGGACATCCAGACGCCTTAGTTGAACTTCCTGACTCCACTGCTCCCATTCTTTTATAAGTTGACCTTACTCTTGTAGAACCTTCTGGATATGTTCTG
>NZ_JBSRVI010000092.1:0-19520 GCF_055134445.1 Arcticibacterium sp. | reverse complement strand
TAATTTGATCAAAAACATGGTTGTCGATTAACTTATCAATCAAATTTGCCCTATCAAACGCTTGATCGTATAGTCTCCCAAATGATCCATGAGTACTTGAAAAAGTACCGTGTAAGAGTAAAAGTGTTTTTTTTGAAGGGTCTAATTCAGAATAATTTACCGACTTAAAATCTTGTTTATCTCTTTGATAAGACAATAAATCATATTTCTCCTTCCCAAAAAAGTGATATATGCCTTTTTCTAAAGCTTCTTCACCCTTTTTCTTTGCAATCTCTAACCCTATTTGCTTTTCCTTATTTGCAAGTAGATTTAGGTTTTTGGCCGCTTCTGAGAATAGCTTACTGGCTTCGCCCTCATTTCTTTTAAAGGTCAATATTTTAATAATAAAACTGGTATTTCTTTCCTCAATTCCCTCAGTTAACTTGCGCTTGATATTCTTAGCTGTATATTTTATCTGCTTTTTAGGCAGAATAGGAATCTCATAATTCAAGCGATCTCGAACTGTATCGAAATTTTCTGTCTTTTGTGGCAATATATATTCAATGAAAGAGTCTTTTTCATCATAATTACTTTTATCGCTATGTTGGTAATAAACCAATGCCCCTTCCCCTGGGTTTAAAAACAGTGTCAATCTCAACTTTGGAAGATCATCAAACTGAAAATAGTCTTTATGAAATTCAAAATCAACTTCCTCTAAATTGATGAATCGCTCTTTAACTATAAAACCCTCTTCATTTGCTAACGGATTAAACTGCCAAATACTTTTAATTTCTTCTAGCGTGGAACCTTTTGAATTTAAGTTTCCATTTTCAGAATAAGTCACATTTCCTATAAGATTAAACTTCTTATTTTTAAGCCAGCCTAAGGTTCCCCAAATTGAATCTAGTTTTCCAAAATGTTGGTGTTTTACCTTTCTATAAAGTTGAGAACGGGAGTAATCATCTAGTTCTTGATAAGGCATTCCCAATGGAAGAAATGACGCATTTTTATATTGAAAAAGTAAATCGTTAGAAAAATTATGGGTTGTCATGTTTTGAAAATTTTTACGTTGGTTAAGTCTATTTTTATTCTCTATTTTTTTAAACTTAGTTCTGCTATACTTTATTTATAATAATGTGCCTATCTATGTTTTATCATTTACCGTTTGAATGCAATTTCCACTATTCAGAAATCACCTCCATTAAATAATCAGCAGTAGTTACAGCCAATTGGGTATCTTCTTTTATTAATAAATTTTGTACCTCTGCATAAGCGCATAGTGTTGGATTTAATAAATCACTTTAAAATGCATCACCAAGGTACTCTTTTAGCACTTTTTATATTCCTTTTTGGGGATACTTTTCATTATTACATTAGTATTATAATTTTTCCCCTTTTTTCATCGCCACAAATAGCACTTCTACAACTATTCTAAAAAGCTCCTCTCCCTTTTTCTCATTCAACAATGGAAGGTTTATTTCTTTATTTAAAAACATTACCGTAGAATTAATTGCTTCTTTCATTTCCTTTTTATCTCCTAAAATAAATCCCATTGAAATGTCATTCAGGTAATTTAGCAGGTCATCGGATAGTTTTTCCTCTAACTTTTCTATGATTCGATCTATGATTCTTAAAAAGAATTTTTTCTCAGCTTCTTCTCCCAAAAGAGGAATATTCACTTTTTCATTAATTTTTTGTAACAAGTGAACTTTTTGCTCTGGAGTCAATGTCATATAGTTAAAGTTTAGATTTATGAGCAATTATTACGTTGGAAATCCACCTGATAACTGGCTCTTCCTTCCTCCTATTCTCAGTTACTAAAACATCTTGAATCAATTTATTGGAATCCATTATCTTTTTAGCATCTAGCAAATTGTCTCCTTTAGCGATGAATCCTATATCCGACTTTAAGATATTCTGTATTTCTAGAGATCCTTAGGCCTCCATATTAGCAATCGACTCATTCTTAACCTCTACCCCAATTCCTCCTTCTTCAATCGTTATTAAGATAAGAAAGTTTTCTACTGTACTCCTATGAATATTATAGGCGGCAACTCGTTCTTTCGTGAAAATTGATTTCATGTAAATAAATAGATTTGGTTTATTGTTAATTCATTATAGAAAGTATTATAAAAGCAGGAAAGAGTGATTAGTTTTAAAACTCATCAGAAAATCTAAAACACTTACCGCAGCTTAACGTATTTTGAAAGTATTTAAGAGCTAATTTTAACTTTTCTTGTATGATTATGCCAATTAAAAATTTCATAGTCCAATTAAAATTCATCTATATTTCAACAACATAGTTCCACAAAAGCATAAAACAGATAATCAGGAACATTACCAATTATAAGTGATAATTACATCAAAAAAAAGAATGATCATTCAATAAAAGACCGGTTAGGAAGTTTGTTTATCTTAGCACTATTGAAGTATTAAAAAATAGATGTGTTGTATTTATGGGTTGAACACAGCAAAAAATCAAATATAAGAGCTATTATAAAATATATTTTATACTTTTATATTCATGACAAGAATATTTGCAGTCTTAATGTCTTTCATTATTTTAATAAGTTCTCTTAGTTTTAACTTGAGTGCCCACTATTGCTGTGATCAATTAATTAATGTGAAATTATTTGGTGAAGCTGATGCTTGCGCCATGACAAAAGATAGAATTTGCAACGAAGCTAAAATGTCTTGTTGCTCAGATCGTAACTTTTTGATTGAAGGGGAAGAGCACGTTTCTTCACAAGATATTACTAATAAGGAGAATAAAAAAAATGAAATTTTAATTGCAAAACTGAATTTCCCAATATTACTACTAGCAACAGAAAAAGCTCTAGTAGTCAAAACTACGAGATATATCCCTCCCCTCAATATCTGTGACATTTCCGTTCTAATTCAATCATTTCTATTGTAAATCCTATACAATAGAAGCTATTTTAACAAACTATTCTACTATTAATGAAACCATTATAGAAGAGTATACTTTTCATCTTTGAAAAGTAATCAAATTACGTTTCCACTAAATCAAAGTATATTATTTTGGAAAATATTATTCATATTAAAAATATGGTCTGCCCTAGATGTAAATCGGCGGTACAAGCAATTTTGGAAAAATTAGACATTCCATATTCCACATTGGAATTAGGTCTGGTAGAAACTATAAATCCTATAACTGACGTTCAAAAGAATAACCTAGCCACTCAATTAAAAGAAATTGGCTTTGAATTACTTGAATCTGAAAATTCAGTAATCATTAAACAAATTAAAAGTTTGATAATTCATAAAATCCATTATAGTGAGAATGAATTAAAAATCAACTTTTCTGATTATTTAGCTGAAAAAACAAAGCACAACTACAACCATTTAAGTCGTTTATTTTCAGAATCAGAAGGCATCACCATCGAAAAATACATTACCAAGCAAAAAATCGAGAGAATCAAAGAATTGATTTTTAACGATGATAAATCATTAGCAGAAATAGCTTTTGAAATGAATTATAGCAGCTCCGCTTACCTCTCTACTCAGTTCAAAAAAGAAACTGGAATTACCCCTTCTGAGTTTAAAAAAATAAAAGATTATAACTTTCAAAATCTTGACAATCTGTAATGTTAGCAATTAGAAAACAAGTATGCGTTTCTTTTCTACTGTTCTCATTTATGGGAGTACAGCTAATCTCTGTTGGCTGTACACTTATTAATATAATTCATTCAATTACACATATACAACACCCACATTCTGCACATAATCATGGAAGTTCTGATCATCACACTGCTGATGATGAGCCGAAAAACTCCAATGACAAAGAAAAATGTTGTGTAGAAAATTCAAGTATATTCCTATCAGGACTAAAAGTTAATCTAGTTTCTTCGAATCTAACTTTACCCATAACAAGTGTCAAAATATACTCCTTATTTGAAGTGGAGTCGCCTTCTATTCTTTCAATAAAGTCGTTTATTCATCAAATTAGGCCACCACCTAACCTAATCCTCTTTTCTTCCTTTAGACGAGTAGTTCTGCAATCACTTCAAGTTTGATTTTTCAATTATAAGTGTAAGCATGGAATACCTATGCCTACACATGTTTAACCTCCACAATTTTAGAGTAAAACAATCTGAGTAGTAGTAGACTATTATTTATGCAGAATCAATATAAAAAAATTACAGAACATCCTTTATTTAACCACCTTACAGTAGTTGAAAAGAAGTTACTATTGGACGATATGTCACATGAAAGTGCACTCCCAAAAGAGTTTTTGTACAAAGATGATTGTCGGATAAAGCACATATACTTCATTAGTAAAGGAACAATAATTCTAGGGAAGAACTTAGGAAGATCAAATGAATTCACCCATCAACTTACCATGAAACCCTTATTTCTAGGCATTGAATCACTAATTCTAATGAATGGAAACCACCAATTTGCAAAAACGGCCACGAAAGTTTCCTATTCAAAAATTAGCAAGGAATTATTCTATAAGATACTAATGAGTAACCCTCAATTCCACCAGACCATTAGGGGACAGCTTATAGACAGTTTATGCAACTTTGAGAAAAAGTACAGTATCCTTCATTCTAAAACAGAAATCCCAGAACGAATAAAACTGTTCCTTTTGGAGCTAATTATAACAGGGAATCAAACTTCAAATCACTCTCAAAAAATTATTCTACACATGACACATTTAGAGATCTCTAAATACTTACAATGTGCCAGACAATCCGTATCGCTTTATTTATCTAAATTAAAGGCAGAGGGTATTATTAATTATGGAAGAAACTATTTTGAGGTTTTAGATATTGAGAAGTTAAAGAAGTGTAAACTATATATTAGAATCTAAATCTTGTAAGTTTTCTTCAAAATTACATAATACTTGTTCTACTAAATCTTACAAACTTTGTACAAAATATTACCACCCATGTCACACACATATAGCATACACGGAATGACTTGTAACGGTTGCAGAAGTCATGTGGAAGAAATACTCTCTAAGGTTGATGGAGTTTCTTCTGCATCAGTTGATTTAGCAAAATCAGAAGCGACCATCGAAATGGCAAAACACATTTCCATTGAAACATTTCAGGAAGCATTAAAGAAAGATGGTGGAAGGTATAGCATTCATAAACAAGGAGAAATACCCACCACAACTAAAAAAAAACAAAATAAACCTACTGGAGACGGTACAGGAACATTTTACTGTCCCATGCATTGTGAAGGAGAAAAAACTTACGACAAACCAGGCGACTGTCCCGTATGTGGAATGGATTTGGTGGAAGAACAAAGTATAGGTGCTTCTAGCGCTGAGCAATGGACTTGCCCCATGCATCCTGAAATAGTTAAAGACAAATCAGGAGATTGCCCCATTTGCGGCATGGACTTAGTTCCTATGGAAGCAGACCTTTCTTCGGAAGAAAAAACGTTTAAGAAACTGTTGCGAAAGTTTTGGATTGCTGTTGCGTTTACCTTACCCATATTCATAGTTGCAATGAGTGAAATGATTCCAAACAACCCACTCTATTCCTTGTTGGGACAGAAATATTGGAATTGGATACAATTTGGACTTTCCATCCCTGTGGTATTTTATGCGACTTGGATGTTTTTTGAACGTGCCTACAAAAGCATCAAAACATGGAATCTAAATATGTTTACCTTAATTGGTATTGGCGCAGGTGCAGCCTGGATATTTAGTGTATTTGGAATGTTATTTCCTGATTTTTTCCCCGATCAATTTAAAACAGAATCGGGTGCCGTACATGTATATTTTGAAGCAGCCACAGTTATTCTTACGCTGGTACTATTGGGCCAATTACTGGAAGCAAGGGCTCACAGCAAAACCAATTCAGCTGTGAAGGAATTATTAAAACTTGCTCCGAACAAAGCCATCGTTGTAAAAGATGGGGTTGAAGTAGAGGTTTCTATTGATGAGATTAAGTTAAATGACCTTCTTAAAGTTAAACCAGGAGACAAAATTCCAGTTGATGGAGTTATCACTGAAGGAAGTACTACCGTGGATGAGTCAATGATTACGGGAGAGCCACTGCCAGTAAATAAAAGAGAGGGCGATAAAGTAAATAGTGGAACAATCAATGGAAATCAATCTTTTTTGATGAAAGCCGAAAAGGTAGGATCAGACACGCTGCTTTCTCAAATCATTCAAATGGTAAATGATGCCAGCCGCAGTCGTGCTCCGATTCAAAAACTAGCAGACACGCTATCCGGTTACTTTGTACCCGTAGTAGTTATCGTATCTATACTAACCTTTGTTGTTTGGGCAGTTTTTGGTCCCGAGCCAGTTTATGTTTACGCTTTTGTCAATGCAATTGCAGTGCTTATTATTGCTTGCCCTTGTGCGCTGGGTTTGGCTACCCCAATGTCTATAATGGTTGGCGTTGGTAAAGGTGCGCAAAATGGCGTGCTGATAAAAAATGCGGAGGCGTTAGAAAAAATGGACAAAGTAGACACCATGATTGTAGATAAAACTGGAACCATAACAGAGGGAAAGCCTACCGTTGAAAAAATTGGAGTGTTCGGAAATACTTATTCTGAAAAGGAAGTCCTTCAGTACATCATTTCTTTGAATACGATGAGTGAACATCCATTGGCGGAAGCTACCGTTAAATATGGCAAGGAACAAAACACTGAAATAATAAAAGCAGAGAACTTCAACGCTGTTACAGGTAAAGGAGTTGAAGGAAATGTTAACTCTAAAAAAGTAGGCATAGGAAATGCCAAAATGATGCAATATGCGAATGCCTCTTTGACTTCAGAAATGGAAAAAGAAGCCAATTCATTTCAAAAGCAGGGCAAGACCGTTTCTTATTTATCTATTGGTAATGAAGTTGCCGGTTTTGTTGTCATTGGTGACAAGATAAAAGAAACGAGTGCTAAAGCAATTAAGGAGCTTCAAGAAAAAGGAATTGCTGTGATCATGCTAACAGGCGACAATCACGATACTGCTCAAGCAGTAGCAAAGGAATTAAACCTTGAAGATTTTAAAGCCGGCATGTTACCTGAAAATAAATTGCAAGAGGTAGAGAAATTACAAAAAGCAGGAAAAGTAGTTGCGATGGCAGGAGATGGAATTAACGATGCCCCTGCTTTGGCCAAAAGTGACGTAGGAATTGCGATGGGAACGGGAACCGATGTCGCCATCGAAAGTGCCATGATTACTTTGGTTAAAGGAGATTTACACGGAATTGTAAAAGCTCGAAATTTAAGTGATGGAGTAATGAAAAATATCAAACAAAACTTATTTTTTGCATTGGCTTACAACACTTTAGGAATCCCTATTGCGGCAGGAGTTTTATTTCCAATATTTGGCCTATTGTTGTCTCCTATGATTGCTGCTTTAGCAATGAGTTTTAGTTCTGTATCCGTAATTCTAAATTCTTTGAGATTAAGGTCAGTGAAGATTTAAAGAAATGCAAACTTTTCCAAAGTTTGCATTTCTTTGGAAAAGTTTTAGAAACACTTACCTCCCCAATTTCAATATCCTAATTGCACCCCTTACTACAATTCCAAAAATGATTAAACCAATTACTAAGTCAGGGTATTTACTTTGTGTAAAGTAAACTAAAACTCCTGCGACAATAACTCCGCTATTAATTATAATGTCATTAGAGGTAAAAATTGCTGAGGCTTGCATGTGGGCTTCTTTGCTTTTCGCTCTTTGAATGAGGAAAAGGGAAACAGAATTGGCGATTAGGGCTAAAATTGAAATGATAATCATGTTCTGAAACTCAGGAATTTCAGACGTTCCGAAAACTCTTCTTATTAATTCAGCTAAACCTAAAACTGCTAAAGCCATTTGAAAATATCCACTTAAACGAGCTACTTTTTTCTTTTTGGCTATGGCTGCACCAACTGCCATCAGACTCAAAATATAAACCAAAGAATCAGCAAGCATATCTAATGAATCAGCGATTAACCCCATTGAATCTGAAAGCCAGCCATAGATCAATTCAATCAAAAAGAAGGTGAAATTGATAATGAGAACTGCCCACAACATTTTACGCTCATTCGCATTGGTTGATTTTTCAGCTACATAATCTTTAATTGATTCTTCAGAAATTAAAGTGGTATTGAGTTTTAAATCTTCTAAAGCATCAAGAATTAACTTAGAATCTGTTTCATTAACTATGGTCAGTTTCCTATTGGGAATATCAAATTCAAGTTGATGAATTCCATTTAACTCTGACAATTTCATCCGTATCATTTGTTCTTCGGACGGGCAATCCATTTGGGATATTTTAAACGTTGATCTTTTCATTTTTAACTTCTTTTTTTGGTCAATAGCAAAATTATAACTCCTATTATTGCAGCTATTAAAGAAGCAATTAAAATACTGATTTTCGAAACTTTTATTAATTCAGAGTTCGCAAAAGCAAGATTGGTAATAAAGAGCGACATAGTAAAACCGATCCCTGCTATCATACCCATGCCAACGATATGCCCCCACCTCAAAGATGTGTGTAATTCAGCAACACCCAACTGCTTACCAATAAATGCAAAAAGGCTTATTCCTATTACTTTTCCTATTGCTAAACCTAATAATATACCTAATCCAAGTGAACTTGAAATTACCTCTAAAATACTAACATCTAATTTCACACCAGCGTTAGCAATGGCAAAGATTGGGATAATAAAAAAGGCGTTAAAATCAATTAAGGCATTCTCTAATTTTAAAAGCGGAGGTCTAGAGTTCTCTGTATCCACTTGCAAAGCTTTTAGTATTTTTCTTTGACTAATATCTTGCATCGGATTCCGATTCTCAATATCTGTTTTCTCCAGTTCTATGATATTTATGGCTGTACGCTTTTTAAGAATTTTGCTGTCCAATTTAGGTTTTACGGGAATTGTGATGGCGAAAAGAACTCCAGCTATAGTAGGGTGAACCCCTGAATTGAGAAAGCAATACCACAAAGCCAAACCACCCACAATATACCAAATTAGACTTTTCAAACCAAAACGATTACACAACAATAATAACACAAATATGCCAAGCCCTGAAGCAAGAAATATCCAACTAATTTCATTACTGTAAAACAAGGCAATAATTAGTATAGCTCCCAAATCATCTGCAATAGCAAGTGCCACTAAAAAAATTTTGAGCTGCGTGGGAACTCTTTTACCTAGTAACCCAATAATACCCAATGAATAGGCTATGTCGGTCGCCATCGGAATACCCCAACCAACTGAGCTTTCGGCACCTGCATTAAAACTTACAAATATAAGTGCAGGGACAACCATACCTCCAAGTGCAGCAAGTAGTGGCATAGATGCTTTCCTAAATGTCGATAGCTCTCCCACCATAATTTCTCGCTTTAATTCCAAGCCGGCTACTAAAAAAAATATAGCCATCAAGCCATCATTAATCCACTCTTCTATGGTTAAGCTAAAAGTAAAATGATTTGAAATTTCAAATAAAAAATCATCTTTGAGGTAATGATGATAAGCATCAGCCCACGCAGAATTTCCAACTATTAAAGCAAATACAGTAGCTGCAATTAGAAACAAGCCTCCGGAGGTTTCTCTATCTAAAAACTTACTTGCCGTTTGTTTTATATATGTCAGCGTAGAATTGCTATTTACTGACTGATCCATTCTAATGCATTATCTTTATCTGTTAAATTAAAATACTTTACTTCCGAATCTGTAAAAATATTAGTTGTTTTGGCTACCCATTCTTGCCATTTCTTTTTGCCCACGAAAGCCATTTTTCCATAATCTGAAATATGCGAAGCATCTACTTTCATATCTGCCCAAAAGCCCTGCAAATCATAGCCGTGGAAGTCATTCATTTCAAGGTAAAAATCTACTTTGTTTCCTTTTTCGGCAATGCTATGTATTAGTGGATGTAACTTTTCAATATCACTTTTCGAGATTTTATCCTCTAATTTTACGGCGATTAGGTTTTCTTTCTTTGTTTCTAATAAATGTATCATAATTTCAATTTTTAATTAATTAAATTCATAAGTGTAATGGAAGTACATGTGATTTCTATCCCTCCAAATCATAAAACCATTCTCCTGCCCTTATAATAGCTTTTTGTATGGCTTCTTCTGCCGAAATTCGCTTCTTTTCGACAAGTTCTTTGGTAATTTCCAAAGCTTTTTCACGAACTCTAGGATTTAGGTCATTGAGTTCTGTTTTAAAATCTTCGAACATTCAGTTCAAACACTCTATTAATGGTTAAATAATTCCTTTTCTTTTTCAGCATCTATGTTCTTTTTCGGTTTTTTATCCAAAAAATAATCTAATACAATGCCCACTAAAATGACTCCCACAAACGTGGCATATACTTGCCAGTCAAATTGAATTACCAAAGACAGGCTAATGAGTATCGCTAAAATTGGCAGTATCGGTACTTTTCCAATAGATAAAGGTACTTTGAAAGGCCTGCCTTTATCGGGTGCTTTGAAACGCAATACGATAAGGGCAATATTCACTGCGACAAAAACTAGTAGTGCACCTAATGATGACATTCCCGCTACGATTTTAATATCTCCCAACAATATAAATCCCGCAACTGCCGCCATAACCAAAATGGTTGTAACCCACGGTACTTTTTGCGCATTGGTCTTGGTCATTAATTTTGGAAGTTCGCCCACGCTTGCCATTCCAAAAAGTAGCCTGCTTATGGAAATAATTCCGCTAAAGGCCGCATTGGCTGTGGCAAAAAGGGCTGCAACCGCCAAAACAACAGGCAACCAACCGTTGAGATTGGATGCCGCAAGAGAAAGTGGCGAATCCACTTTTGCCAATTCTGACGGGTCGCTTATGTTAAGTACCGTAAATGATATGAGCAAATAGATAATGGTCGTAAACACCATCGTCAATAAAAAGGCACGGGGAATGGTCTTGCCCGGATTCTTTACCTCGGAACCCAAAGCTGCCATATGTTCAAATCCTGTATATATAAAGAATAATGTAGCCGTAGCCGCCAAAGTTCCGGAAATTGATTCTACTTTAAAAAACTCTGCCTTGGGTGGACCAGTTTCCATAAGTCCAAACACTATCAATAGCAACAACCCCAATAGTTGAATGCAGACCATTATAATATTTGCTGTAGATGATTTTTTAATGCCAGTAATACTTAACAATGAGAGCAATATTAAAATGCCATAACTAATCAAAAGAGAGGGTACGCTAAAAAATGTATTGAAATAACCTGAAAAAGCAAGTAGCACCGCGGCGATGGTGGCCGAACTGTGAAACGCAATTGTCCAACCTGTCAGAAAAGATGGAATGTCAATTTTAGGAAAGGCTTTCCGCACAAAAATAAATTCTGCACCAGCATTAGGATAGCTAGAGGACAATTCTGCATACGACATTGCAGAAACACCAGCTGCAATTGCAGCAAAAATAAAACTCAACCAAAGGTCTGTGCCTGCCTGGCCAGCAGCTGCGCCAATGACGGTATAGATGCCTGCCCCTACAATGGTGCCGACACCGTAGAAAGTGAGTCTAAGGGTTCCCAACGATTTTTTTAGTTCTGTCATACTTTTTGCGTTTAGTTAATGCCGTAGCCTCCTACTCTGTCAGATTTCGTGTTTCTTTTTCAAGAGAACCTTCAAACTTAGGCAACGATCTGTTTTTCATTTCATCTTCTGTTTCTACCAAACCATTTTTTCTTATATCATTTATCAACCATTGCATTTCCATAATTTCCCTACGTTGTGCTTTAATAATTTCATCGGCTAATTTTCTTACTCGTACATCCTTAATTTGTGCACGATCACTTGTAAGAATAGCAATAGAATGATGTGGGATCATTCCTTCCATGTAGTCAACACCAGTAACTGTGACTTGTGTTCTTACTAATCCGATTCCTCCAGCAATTAGCAAAATACCCAGTAAAATGACAGTAAAATTGACACTACGCTTTTTGTACATATTTAACATAAACAACAGCATAATGATAATCATAGATCCAGCCATAATGAATGTCATAAAAAGCCTTGTTTCACTAAACCAAAAATGGTCAATGATTTGATAAGAGTTGGTGTACATCAAAAAGTACATTGCTACCATAGCGGTTGCAATCATTCCAAAAAATTTGAAGTAATTATTTTCGTTTTTCATTGTATTTAATTTTAATTCATTTATTTAAATTTGGTTATTACTTTTTATAAGCCAAAAGCCTTAAAGCATTAAAAACCACTAATAATGTAGAGCCTTCGTGTATAACGACTGCAATACCAATGCTTGCCCAACCCATAATGGTTGATGGAATAAGTAGAGCAACAATACCAAGGCTGACCCAAAGGTTTTGCTTAATAATGGCTTTTGCCTTCCTGCTCAGGCCTATGGCAAAGGGCAGGGTTTCCAATTTATCGGCCATAAGGGCAATATCTGCGGTTTCAAGAGCGACATCGCTGCCCGCTGCTCCCATGGCAATTCCCACTGTGCTGTTAGCCATTGCTGGAGCATCGTTCACACCATCACCTACCATCGCTACTTTAGATTCTTCCTGTTTTAATTTTTTAATTGCTTCCACTTTCTCCTCGGGCAGTAAACTTCCCCAGGCATCGGTCAGCCCAATTTCTTTGGCTACAGCATCGGCAACTTTTTGGTTGTCCCCGGTTAGCATTATCATCCGCTTTATACCGATTTCCTTTAATTTTTTCAGTGTTTCCTTGGCTGCTTCCCTTGGGGTGTCCATCAGGGCGATGATACCGATATATTCTTTGTTCCTTCTTATGAGCATCGTGGTATTTCCGCCACCTTCCAACTCTCTAACTTTGGATGTTACTTCTTCGGATGGTTTATCGCTGTCCAAATCTTCATATAGGTCAAGATTGCCAACATAGATTTGGTCATTTCCCAAGGATGCTTTAATCCCTTTTCCGAGAACCGCTTCCAAATCTGATGCATCGGGAATTTCAATACCTTCCAAACGCTCCCTGCCGTCACGAACCACGGCTTTGGCCAAGGGATGGTCGCTCAAGTTTTCAACAGCAACGGCTATCTTTAACAGTTCATTTTCTTCAATATTCCCTAATGGTACTACTTTGGTAAGTTTAGGCTTGCCTTCGGTAAGTGTACCTGTTTTATCGAAAGCCAAGGCAGTAATCACTCCTAAATCTTCCAGCGGTCGCCCGCCTTTTATGAGTACGCCACCCTTTGCAGCTCTTGCAACACCACTTAATACGGCACTTGGTGTTGAAATTGCCAATGCGCAGGGACTTGCGGCGACCAATACCGCCATTGCACGGTAAAAACTTTCACTAAAAGGTTCATCAATCACTAAGAATGCAAACAATAAAATACCGACCAAAATCAATACCGATGGAACGAAGTATTTTTCGAATTTATCGGTCAGCAATTGTGTAGGCGATTTTTGAGTCTGTGCCTCGTTAACCAATTTTACCAAGCGAGAAAGCGTAGAATCTTTTGCTTCTTTAATGACCTTAATCTCCAAGGTGTTATTGCCGTTGATAGTTCCAGCGAATACACGATTTTCGTCTTTGATATCATCGTCTGCCGAATAATCCTTGCCCGTATCTTCCACGGAAATTTTGTCTACAGGTACACTTTCTCCGGTAATTGGTGCTTGGTTTACGCTGCTTTTTCCATTGACCACGACACCGTCAGCCGATATTTTACTATTTGGCTTGACCACTATAATATCGCCTATACTTAATTTTTCAATCCCGACTTCTTCTGTCTTGCCATCTTTTTTTAGCAAAGCTGTTTTTGGTGCAAGGTCTGCAAGCGCAGCAATGCTTTTTCTTGCCTTGTTCATTGCATAATGTTCCATAGCATGTCCCAAGCTGAATAAAAACAATAAAAGTGCACCTTCTGCCCATTCTCCCAGAATGGCGGCACCTATAGCAGCAACAAGCATTAAAAAATCAATTTCAAAACCGCCCTTGGCCACAGTTTGAACCGCTTCTTTAGCAGTAAAGAAACCACCGAAAAAGTAAGCGCCTATGTACAAAGTAAGACTGACCCAATCCGGGATGGATTCCACATAAGAAAGCCCGAAGCCTATTCCGAGAAGTACCCCACAGGTAATGGAAAAAATAAGCTCCGTATTTTTTCCAAAAACCCCACTATGTGAGTGATCGTGATCTTTACCCTCTTCATGATTATTGTCTTCTTCACCTGTTTTATGATCATGCTCTTTATCAGTTTTTTGAGGTTTTATTTTAGTGTCTTGTTTCAGATACTGCTCTGCACTAACCTGAGTATCTGAAAGGTCCAAACCTTCTTTTCGCAAGCCTTCGAGTATTTCAGCCTCATTGGTCTGAGTGGTATCAAATTCCAATCGTATCATACCGGAACCTGAGACAGCGGCTTCCAGAATTCCTTCTTTACTCCGTAGGTTTCGCTCTATGTTACGGGCATGTCGTATATGCCTAATACCTTCCACTTCAATAAGTTTATGACCAAACTTTTCTGTAATTTTTGCTCCGGTTTGCTCCGCTAGTTTTTGAATCTGGTCAAGTGATATCAACTCAGAATCATAGTGAAAACAGAGCTGCGGTACACCATTGTCGGTTTCATCAGCTACATGTACTTTATTAAGTCCTTCTTTGCCTTTTAATTGTGTGATGAGCTTTTCTACACATTGGTCTTTTTCATCAGGTACTTCGGGAAGTATCAGAGGTATTTTTATTTTTATTTTTTTCATATCATAAAATTTTGTATTCTTAGAGAACGTAATATTTATCTGATTCTACTTTTGAAGGAATATCCTTCTCTCCAATCATTTGCTTTAAATTAATTTCAATTGTTTCTGCTAAATCTGTCATTGGGGTATCCAAGGGTTGATTTTCGAAAGGGTCTTGCATCAGAATTGATGTTTTTTCAATAGCTAAAAAAATAATTGGGATACCGATGGTCAAACCTATCTCTACTGCCAAATATTGGTCTGATAACCCAAATGGAAGCATGGTAGCAAATACATAAATAATGGTATGAATGAGCAAACTATGGGCTTTAGGAAATATAGTGTTTTTTATACGCTCACATTTTCCCATAGAATCGCACAAACGAGCTATTGTGCTATCTATTTGAACTTGCTGAAAATCATTAACCATATTGTTTTCTTTTGCTGCTAATAGCGTTTCAGAATGTTCCGAAAGTAATGCATTTGGCAGGTTAAAAGCATCAATATTGTTCGTATCAAGATATTGCTTTATCCTATCTGAGTTAGGCAATTTTCTTAATGCTTCGCCAAGGGCATAACACCAAATTATCTGACGATGGGTCATTTGCTTTACCGTTAGACCATAGTTTTCATGGGTTCTGTTAAAAAAAGAAACGCACTGTCTTATGAGTGTTCTAGAATCGTTTACAATTGCTCCCCAAATAATTCTTGCTTCCCACCAACGCTCGTAAGCTTGATTGGTACGAAAACCAAGGAGTAAAGCCACAGCGGTGCCAAAAACCCCTGTAATTGCAATTGGTACAGATATGTTACTCAAAAAACCGTATTGATCTAAAATACCAATAGATATGGCATAAGACACAATAAATATAATGTCATATTTAATGTATTTAAGAAAGGACCAGATGGATATCCGTTTGTTTAAGAGCATTTTGTTTGTTTATTTTTATGTTTTAAAATTGTTTGCTTGTAATTTCCGTTTATACTTTTCATTCTTGTTTATGCTGGTGCTCAAACTTCTTTCCTATTTTTTGTATAATTGGATAGATGAAAATAGCAATGGCAGAAAGGAAGACGATTCCAGAATACATTGCATAAATCCCAGAAAAAAGTTTACCTGCATTGGTATTTGCTTCGTCTAATGGTCCCATTCCCGTAAGAATCATTGCGGCATTTAAAAAACTATCTATCCAACTTAAGCCCAACAAAAAATGATACCCCATCATTCCTATACCCAAAGAGGCTGTAACGATTATCATCAATATTACCGTACTATTGAATATTTTATGATATAGCATATCGTTCCAAGTTCCCATATTTTTTTTATTAAATTACTGGTTGTCCAATTTTAAAACCATTTGTGCAAACTGCACTTCTATGGCATCATCGATACCTTTTATGATGGAATCCAAGCCTGTATCAGCCACCAAAACCTGTCCTCTGGCACTTATCAAACACGACATACTTACACCTTGTTCAATATGTGTAATGGTTGCTTTAAATTGTGATTTAAAGGCTTTTCCTTGATAAGTAACATCTATCAGCCAATTAAAGTCGATAGGGTCGTGCCGTTTTGACAAAAAATCAGCAGAAGGCACCGTACCGGTAAACCGAAGCATTAAGGGGTCTTCCTCCCCTGCCAGCATAGCTTTAATTTCAGGGTTGTTGGTCGATAGCGTTTTAAGGTCGAGTACTCCATTCACGATTTTGGTATCATAATCAAGATATAAGGCCAATTTATGGCTTTCTGCCTTAAAGGGGACACTATCAAGCATTGCCATCATCTCAACGTGGCCTTCTTCGGTCCTGTAAATTTTTTGGGCGTTCACATTGAGAATACCAAAAAATAGAATTATCAATATATAGTACTTCATCGGTTGTTATTTATTGATGCGTTCAGTACCGCAATTAGGGCAAAATTTTGCCTCGACTGGCACACTCTCGTTACAGTTACTACACTTGGACTTGCCTAAAGGTGAACCGCACTTTTTACAAAAGGCTGCGCTCTCTTCATTTTTCTCACCACAGGCCGTGCAACGAATCATAACCTTTGCATCTGAACTATCTTCCCTATAGCCATAACCGCGCTTATTATGATGTCCGCGGGAATGATGGCCTCCGTTTTGAAAGCCTCGAAATAAATGTTTTAAAAATCCCATATCAGTTTATTTTTTAGTTATTCTTTAGTTAATCATCCAATGCCCTATCATCAGTTACTTTCAATCCATATTTTGGCTTCCTGTTTTTGGTCTGGACCAAAATATTTGATTTCGGCATTGCAAAACGGTTTCATAAATTGGGTGGCCCACTTTCGCCACTTTTTTTCGCCGACCAATGCTATTTTTTCATACTCCTTTTCGTGTTCAACATCTTTAGTGAAATCTTTCCATAGCCCTTCTATATGCCAGCCTTGAAAATCGTTCATCTCAAAATACCACCGAACCTTTAAGCCCTTATCGAGAATACTATGGATAAGCGGATGTATTTTTTCAAAGTCGTACTGGTTGAGTTTACCGCTAGCCTTTGTGGTAACCACATTTTCGCTCTTTATGTCTGTAATCTGTAACATCTTTTAAAATTAATATTATTATTAGTGCATTGTATGTGCAAATATCCATTGGCTTTACACTTGCTTTTCTTAATTATAAAGCGCCTTTTTTTTTCCTAAGTGCAAGATGGCTTCGGGCAAATCGAGTTCGCGCGTTCCGTTGCCGGTTCTAATATAAAACCGTGACCTCCCGTCTTGACTTAGATAGACCGGTGTTTTGGCCGGGTCTATTTCTATGTAGCACACATCATTTTCTCCATATCTGTAAAAAGATACATTTACAGCCGTACATAAATGGGTGCCCAATTTTAGAGATATCAACTGCATCAGGTATTGTTCAAAACCATCAATGTCTTTCTTCTTGAGTGTTTTGAAATCATTATCAAGTCCTAAGGCTACCCCATTATCATCAATACCAATAAATAGATTTCCGCCATCCGTATTTATAAAAGCTGCAATTGTTTTAAGTACGGCAACCTCAATTTCAGGATTTCTTTTTTCCAGTCTTATGTCCCATCGTAAAGTAGATTTGAATTCAACATGACTATTTTCGCCACCATTTATTAAAGCCAAAGCTTCGTTTTTGTGATTCAACTCCTTTACTCTGTTAATAAGGGTTTTGATAAAGAGTATACTGACCAGCATAGGTAGCACCAGATAAACCGAAAACACCAATAATCAGTACGTTATGCCAATCACTAATTGAGACAATTGATTTATACTCATTAATCAATAAGGAGAACCAACTACCTTTATCATTGTGTGCATCGTATGTAAAAAGGGAGAGAGTAAATGGTTTTATAACTGTTATACCTGATAGTATGCCAATTAAAGACCATTTGAGAATATGCTCTTTCTTTATTGATTTTATAGTTTTATCCGCACTCATTTTAAATAATCATTTACATTTTTTGCACCATCGTCCTTTTCGTATGCTATCAGGAGTTGCTTCAAATTGGTGTCCTTTCTGACATTCCCAAGTCAATTTGGTTTTGACATTTACATAATTATTGGACAAACATTTCCCTTTTTTGGTGGCTGCAAGCCGGTTCATTTCAACTATGCCTAAAGGCTGATTACTTGCACAACTAGGACACCAACTACCTCTCGTTTTTACACTAAAAGGAGTAGCCTGCCAACGATGACCATAAATACACTCCCACCAAAGGTTAGTTTTGGAATTGATGTAGGTTTTAGACCAGCAAATCCCACCTTTTGATTTTGCCAATAATTGCATTTCTTGTATGGTTCCTCTTCCTGTTTGTCCCATTTGTATAAAAGCTTTTATTTATCATTCAATATAATAGGAGATTTACCATCAGAAATTATGATTTTTGCATTGTTTGATTTCACTAAATCTCTTGTTATTTCTAAACTTTTTAGTTCGATTAATTTATCAGTAAGTGTAGAATTTACAATTTCTTGCTGCTTTTTTATGGCTTCTGCTTCTATCAGCATGCGTTCTGCCTCTTTTTTTTGTTTTTCTATGTAAAAGTCAATATCGAGCCGTTGTTTTTTAATCTCCAATTCCTTAATCTTTAGATCTTTTTCCAATTGAAAGTCGAGTTCATTTCTTTTCACTTCATTGTCAATAACTGTTTTCTTGGCTGTTTCTTCCGCATTTAACTTTGCTTCAATGGTTGCAATAACATTAGCTGGAAGATCCACTTGCTTAAGCATCACCAAATCCATTGCAAAACCATATTTTCCAACAATGGAGTCCATTTTTTGCTTTACCTTTTTTTCTATGTTTGCTCTTTCTGTGATAAGTTCTGTGGCACTGTATTGAAGTCCTGTTTGCCGAAGAATGCTAATTAGATTATCTTCCACAACTTTTTCCTGATAATCTTCTCCAAAAGTTTTATACACACTAACAACTTCGAAAGCATTTAAATGATAGAGTAGTGTGATTTCAGAAGTAACTTCAATTCCTTCTTTGGTATGAAAGTTTATGTTGTTAGAATAGTTAGTCACACGCGTGTCAAAGCGTACTATTTTCCTTCCGAAAATGGCAAAAAAGTGATGAGGACCAGGGTCAAGAGTTTTAGTTTTCACTTTCCCAAAGTGTACATCAACACCCACTTCTCCTGGTTGCACTACGGCACAGCTTTGAACAAGCAAAATGGCTATTACAAAAAGAGATATAAGTTTCAATTTTTTCATATTACATATTTTAGTTAAAATTTAATTTTTTCTCTTAAATAGCCTTCAGCCCCACCTATTGTTTGGAGGCTTTGTGCATCTTCATCCGATATGGTTATCTTAAATACCTTTTCAAATTCGATCGTTAATTCAACCAAATCGAGAGAATCAACTCCTAAATCATTTGTAAAATGGATATTGGGTTTAATGTCCTCCTCATTAATGCTAAGAGTTTTA
>NZ_JBSRVI010000091.1:0-26004 GCF_055134445.1 Arcticibacterium sp. | reverse complement strand
TAAATCTGAACTGTATATAGCAGATGATGTAAGTCAGTTTTTACCCTTTCATTTTGAACTGGTTAAGCTATAATAAGCAATAAGGGTATTATTTTTTTCCTTTTTTTATGAGTGTAACCCCGAAAAGGGCTAAAACAACACCTGTAACTAATGAGATAAGTTGAAGTGTTTTTTGATCTTGAAAAATAGTCAGTCCTAGTATAGTAAAAAGTCCACCCAAAGCAGCGGTGGTATTACCTAGTTTACGATTATTGTTTTCTTTTTTCATGTAGCGTTCAGGTTTTATATCTAAAAATAACTATAAAAAGGTTTTCTGAAATGGCGTTTTTTAAATTCTTGTTTTTAAATGAACGTATTCTTGGTCTCTGGAACAAGGGTTAACACCTTTTTACCTAAGAATGCTCTTTTGATTAAATAGTCTTCAGTTATATCTTTTTAAAAGCATATGTTGTCTTTCGTAATATAAAGCCTTATTAAAGAAAATTTGAGGTCACCAGGAAGTTTATTTTGTGCTACAGAATTACTGATATGCGTATAAAAGTAGTCTTCGGTGAGGAAGAGAAAATAGTCTAAAGGCGTGTTTTCTGATTGATTGGAAATGGACTGTTCTGCATTTTGTTTGACCAGATTTTCAAGTTCATATTTAATTCCATTTAAGATACTATATATGGTTTTTCTAACCTTTACAAGTTGCCCTTCGGTTAAACCCGGTTTATGAATTGGAGAATCGTAATGAGTTTTAAGGTGGAGTAAATCAGGCATTTAAACGAGATTAGCAGATTACCTGAGCTTTTTGTCGAAGGGTTCTGGTGATTGAGTTTTAATCAGTTTACGCCTGCACTGAGCCTTACGAAGTGAACTGATTTGTGTTACCCTGAGCTTGCGGATGGGAAGCAATATAGCTATGGTCCCGATAAAATCGGGAGATTTTCTAATGCATAAAGCGGGTTAAAGGAAGACAAGCTCACAGAAAGAGTAACATAATCCCCGTTATTCAGGAAATCAATCAGCTGATTCATCTCACCTTTTTCAAAGAGATAAGCTTCTACATTTTGGGAGGGATCTAAAGAGTTACTTAGCTCTTCTATAGGGTTATGAAGTCTAATAATGGAGTCATCTCTATTATCGTTTTTTACCAAATGAAACAAATGAATGTCACAGTCAAAACTCCATACGTTAAAGAGTAAAGTTTTCATAGAAATCTCAGATGATTTAGAAAAGTCGGTATTGAAGCCAATTTTTACCGTTTCTTTTATTCCTACTCGTTTAGCTGCATTTTGGGGTATGGGTTCACACCTTTTTTAAGGTTTGATATGATTGTATCGTCCACGTAACTTCTGTAAAGCGTGAAATTCCATCTGATACCGTCTATATTATTATTCATAATGTTTAGCATGAAATTTTCGCCGTAATCATGCTTAAAAACAACAAAGGCGTCTATGTTGTCCTTTTCAATTAATGTTTTTAGATTTTCAATACATTGGCTTTTATCATGATTTGCTATCGTGATATCTAAATTAGGCATTATTTTTTTGACCTTTTCATGTGTTTCATTAAAGGCCTTTATATCTAGCAATTCATCGGACAAGATAATTATAGTAATCTTTGCAAAAAGGAATTTATAGTATTCTTCAAACAGGTTGGTTATATGGAGATTATCTAGATTCTTTATATCTAGCAGTATGGTAGTCCTGTTTTCTATTTTGACTTTATGGTTTGCCGGAATTAACGTGAGATCTTTGTTGACTTGCTTTGTTAGCTGAGTAATAAAAGAGTTACATTTTTCGGAGGTTTTAAAAGGCATACCACTAGCAATGATATGATACTTCCCATTATTGAGGTTATTTATCATTTCTTGGCATTCATTTTTTCTGAACAGTCGATTTTGGATATCTTGACCCTCACTGGCCTCGAGCTTCACTTCCTCCGTAAGAAGATTTAGTTTTGACAAGGCCGTATCTTCATCTTCATCTTCTAAATAATGGAGAAGATGAATGTTACAATTGAAGTTCCAAGTGTTAAATAGTATACTTTCCAGCGATGCTCTAGACAGCTCAGAAAAGTCTGTACAAAAAGCAATATTTATAGAATCTGACATGGTTTTTATAACCTTTTTTTAGCGACAAATTGAAAGTTGCTTCGCTCTAAAAGAGCTGAGAATTTAAGTCTGAATAAACTTAAATTGTAACACTAGATTATGATACTATTTAACTTAGTAATCAAATATTTACGGTCAGTGTTTTAGTTATTAGATGAAGCAGCATTAAACGAATTATATTACAAAGATATAGCATAACTGGCTTGTAGACAATGAATTTACATGCAGTATATGGATAACAGTTTTTTTTGAAGAGAAATTTTTGAATCCATTTTATGGGTTAAATTGCTTATTTCCGTATCTTGAATTATTTAGCGGATACATGTTAAATTTGCTTTTTTTTGAATAAAAATCTTTAAAATGTGCAATTAATACCTCTTTTGAAAACGAAAACAGAAAGCTTAACGTATTTCAGGTATAAGAAATGGTGCGTGTTGAATGTTCCTTTGCCAGTTTACTGTTCTGTTTTTGGAATCGTTTACCCCGAAATAGGTGGCGATTTTAGGAAAGCAGACTGGCAGAAAAATCCTTTAAAGAAAGTTTCTGAAAATCTGGATGATTTGAAATAGCATGACCCAATATTTCAGGAGTGACATGAAGTCTCATGAATGAAAAAGGAACGGCATTCTCCTTAAGACTTGTGTTAATACCGTTGTTTACTAATTGGTCGGTGCTATCGTCTTGAGAATAAATCAAAAAGTCTATTTTGTTTTCGCTTATTTCCTTCTGTAAACCTGCAATGCGGTTCTGATGAAGTAGGTTGATGACATCAAAATTTAGGCGTGGTAGCGTATCAGAAATGAATAGATGAGCCTCATCCATCTCCTTAGGTGACAGCGGAGTTTCTGAAATAATAATGAACTTTATTTTGGCATAATTGAATAAGAAGTATTCGTGATATTTTTTAATGGCAAATAGGTTGATAAGGTTGTTTATGTCCAAAGTCATTATCCCCCTGTTTTCTATTTTAACTTGGTGGCTTTGCGTTACAAAATTAGCATCTGTATGAAGCTTATCGTATAAGTCATGACTCAAGGTTCTGAAGCCATTACGAAAGCTAACGGTAGGCATCGGTAAATAAGTCAAGAAGTAATGCTCCTGATTGATAAACTCAATCATCTTATGGTCTTCATTTTCATAGAAGATTTTGATCGAGACTGTTACTCTATCTTCCATGGAGTTTTCTATTTCTCTTTTCAATGTTTCTAAAGATTCAAAGGCTTTAGAATCATGATTGCTTTTCAGAATATGTATGAGATCTAACTGGAAATCAAAACTCCATATATTAAACATAAGGGTTTCAAATGCGACTTTTGCACCCTCTGAAAAATCGGTAAAATAAGCTAGTTTAACTGTGTGATTCATGCTGGATTTATAAAATTAAGTTATGCAAGTTACGGGTTATAACGCCTTATGGTTTTCATTAATTGCGGGATTTTATAGATTAAAGTGAAGAATTGGTAGATATGTGACTTTTAAGCTTACTGCTTTAGTGCGTCTATAGGTACTTAGCCTTAGGTTTCGGTTCTGAAATGGTTAGTTGCAAACGTTTGTAAAGAAAATTGTGGAAAATATTTAAAAACGTACCCAATACCTGTTGGTTTTGATTTGAAAAGAGAGGAAATCTAGGTGATTGTCGAAAAAAACAGCCAAGGGGTATAAGATTAAAGACTTGTTCATGATTAATCTCACATATTTGTGCATCATCTAATTAATAAAAATTCTATATGAAAAAATATTCGTTTATCCTTTTGCTTGTACTTAGTACATTTTTAGTAAAAGCCCAAACTTGGAATATTGACAAATCTCATTCAGGTGTAAGCTTCGAGATTACACACTTGATGCTGTCTGATGTCAGTGGTAAGTTTAAAACTTATGATGTTAAGTTTACATCTGCCAAAGAAGATTTTTCTGATGCGGTCTTTGAGTTTAGTGCCGATGTGGCAAGCATAGACACAGATAATGAAAGGAGAGATGGACACCTTCAAGGTGAGGAGTTTTTTGATGTCGCCAAAAATCCTAAGGTAATTTTTAAAAGCACCTCTTTTAAGCATGTTTCGGGTAAGAAGTATACCATGACGGGTAACTTAACCATGAAAGGTAAGACTGCTCCTGTTACACTTGCTGTTACTGTTAACGGACCTGTTGTTAATTCCAAAAGTCAGAAACAGATGATTGGCTTGAAGGCTAGCGGTGAGGTTGACCGTACGGTTTACGGAATAGGTGACAGACCTGCTTCAGCCTTGAGTCATGAAATTCAAATAGTGGCTGCAGGTGAGTTTACGAAGGACTAAAACCCCTGTAATTTTTATACGAGAAGGTCGGAGTCTTTAGAAACTTCGACCTTTTTTTTGTCAAAATCTAAATACATAATATGGTTAGGATTAGTATGTGACGGTGAAATTTGGAAGTCGTATTTGCCCGCTATCTGAAAGCCAATTTTAGAATAAAAGTTAATGGCCTTAGCGTTTTCCACCCATACCGCCAACCAGATACCAGCTTGTTCGTTATTTTGGGCGTAGCTGAGATTAAAATCAATGAGTTTCGAACCTAAGTTTTTACCTTGAAATGCTTTGCTCAAATATATTCTATCTAATGTGGCTGTGTTTTGTGGTTCTAAGTTAACGTTAGGATTGTCAAGTTTTAATTTAGAAAACCCAGCAGGCTCCTGATGATGGTAAATGATATGGTAGATGTTGCTTATCTCTAGTAATTCGGCTTGTAGTGCATCTTCCGTATAATTTCTGCTGATATATTGGTCAATGTCTTCTTTTGAAGCACTATGACCGTGAGCACCTATCCAAGCTGTCTTGCCAATTTCTAAAATAGTAGAAGCATGCTCCACTGTGGCTCTAATTATTGACGTCATAAAATGGTTTCAAAATATTTTAAAGGCCGATACTAAAACAATTCCGCTAGAAAAGAAAAGCAGCAAGTAGGTTTCCCTATTTGCTTCCAATTTAATAGTAAGAATGTTTCATTTATAAATGATAGATTTCCCGTCTTTTGAGTAGTCTTGGAGCCAGGTTTTGGGGTTCTCCTAGTTGGTTTTAAGTTCACCTTTATGGCTAGCTTTAACGCCTTTTTTGTATGACTTTGGGGCATGATAAAATCATAATCCTTCTTGTTCTCATTAGGTTAAAACGTACTTTGTATGGCCCACGTCCTAAATTAATTTATGGATACTTAAAAGCCAAAATTAAGGATATGGTATTGCGAAAAGCTTAAGCTTTCAGTAGTCAATGAACCTATAACTGCCTTCGCAGATGCACTTTCTCTTCATTCCAATAAATTTTGTATTTGAGAGGCATCTCTGGCTAAGGTTAGCAAATAATCGTTTTTTACATAATCCAGTTTTTTTGTATTTGCTTCCCTTCCTAAGAAATTGATTTGGTCAGTTTTATGGAAATACATAAAAAAACAGGCTCCCCAAAGAGAGCCTGTTTACATAAAGCGTTAAAACCAAGGCTAAACCTTAGGCTCCCATCCTTTCTCATATTCTCTTCCCCAAAGTTTCATAGCTTCTACACTTTTCGGCTTGCCGTTACTAGTGTCTATATGGAGCGTTTCGCCAGTTTTCTGAGCCATGTTTCCTAAATGACATAGTAGGGTACTTTTCACCGCTTCATCTATTGGAGAATTAAGCGGAGTTCCTTTTTGAATAGCATCCACAAAGTTTTGCATGTGGTAGTTATCCAGTCCAGTAATTCCTAAGGTATCTACAGACGAACTACTGTTTCGCTCATTTTCTATTTGGATAACTCTATTGGCCTTATCATATAAGATATAGCCACCACGGTCTACCACTGCAGTACCTTGTGTTCCATATATCCAAGTTCCTCTTCCGCCTGGTCTGCCATGTACATCCATGCCATTACAGCTTTTACCTTCCCAGCTTATCATTTTATTGCCATCAAATTCATAAGAGGCGTTTTGGGTATCATAGAATTCCCAATCGTCCTGTTGTGTAAATCGACCGCCGGACGAACTAACTTTAGTAGGGATATCAACACCTAGGGCATACCTAGCGATATCCATTTCATGTAGTCCATTATTGTTTATTTCTCCTGTTCCCCAATGCCAAAACCAATGCCAATTATAATGTACATAATTATCCATTAGTTCTCTCCTTGGAGCAGGTCCTTGCCATAAGTCCCAATTAAACTCTGCAGGTACCGCCATTTTTTTTCCAGTTCCAATACCCCCTCTATTGCTCTCATACCAAGCTTTAGCATAATATACATCGCCTATGATGCCTTCGCGTAGGTTCTTAACCAAACTGATAGTAGTGGGAGCTGAACGCTGTTGGTTTCCTATTTGTAATATTTTTCCAGTTTTAGCAACGGTGTCTTTCAGCCAATAGCCTTCTTGGGGATTATGACAACACGGTTTTTCGAGGTAAACGTCTTTACCTGCTTGCATAGCCATCATGGCCATAGGTGCATGCCAGTGGTCAGGTGCGGCTATACTCAAAACATCTAAATCCTTATTATCTAAAATTTTTCTGAAATCAGAATAGGTTTTGGCATTTCCTAGAATAGATTTGAATTCAGTTTGTACCCTAGCGAAAGTTCTAGCGTCTGGGTCAATTAAGCCAATCACATTCAAAGATTTACTTAATGACTTGGCCATGGAAAGATGAGCTCTACCTCTACTATTTACACCGGCTGTAGCCATGTTGATTCTGTCATTGGCACCTAAAATTCGAGCGTAACTTTTGGCAGAAAATGCCAAACCAGCCGCTCCTAGGGCAGATGTCTTAATAAATTTTCTTCTTGAATTGAAATTTGATTTCATTTAGATAAGGAATTGGTTGAACTTGAATCAAAAAGTAAGGATTGTATTTCAGTTATGAAAATGTGGGCTCTAATATTTTTTGAAAAAAGCAATTTCAATATCAGAATGGGGTATCTTTATATCAAAGAGCCATTCTGCATCATATATGTGCAATCAATTGTACACGCTGATAAGATATGATAGAGCAGAATGAATTACGTCTTTTATCTATTTCTTAATCTTCAAGATATCAAAATAAGTCCAAAATGCGTAGTATTGGCGTTTGAACAAAATTAACCCGATGAAAAAATACGTTTTAAGAGTCTCCATGTTTGTTTTTGCGGCCTTGCTAGTGTGGTCTTGCATGAAAGTAGCCAATAAACCAGGTGGATTGATTTCTAAATTTGCAGATAGCGAAAATGCCGCACTTACTGCTCGAATTGAAGGTAACACGCCTATAACCCTCGCAGAAGGACTTAAGATTAGTTTATGGGCTACAGATTCTTTAGCTCCAGATCCTATTGCCATGTCTATTGACGATCAAAATAGAATTTATTTAACAAGAACCAATCGTCAGAAAAATTCAGAGTTTGACATTAGGGGCCACCGCGATTGGATGACGGAGTCTATCAGTCTTCAATCTGTAGAGGATAGGAGAGCATTTTTACGTAGAATTTTTTCTGCCGAAAACTCTAAGGAGAATGAGTGGTTAAAAGATTTAAACGAAGACGGTGTTCACGATTGGCGTGATTTAACTGTTGAAAAAGATGAAATCTGGCGATTAGAAGATACAGATGGAGATGGCAGAGCAGATGTTTCTACACAGGTTTTAAGCGATTTCCATGAAGAAATTACGGATGTGGCAGGAGCTGTTTTAATTAGAAGAAATGATGCATTTATTGGTATTGGTCCAGATTTATGGAGAATAGAGGATACCAATAAAGATGGCCTTTACGACAAGAAAACGTCTATTGCCACAGGTTTTAATATACATATTGGTTTTGGAGGTCATGGCATGTCGGGTTTGATAGAAGGGCCAGATGGTAAAATTTATTGGGGTATTGGTGACCCTGGTTTAAGCATGACAGACCAAACAGGCAAAAAGCATCATTTCCCTAACCAAGGTGTGATAGTTCGTTGTAACGCTGACGGCTCAGATTTTGAGGTGTTTTCTCACGGTCATAGAAATACGCATGAATTTGTTTTTGACGAATATGGTAACATCATAAGCTCAGATAACGATGGTGATCATCGTGGAGAGTCTGAGAGACTTGTTCATATAGTAGAAGGGAGTGACTCAGGCTGGAGAATAAACTGGCAGTTTGGAAAATATACAGATGATAAAAACAACGGTTACAAAGTCTGGATGGACGAAGAAATGTATAAGCCGAGATGGGAAGGTCAGGCTGCTTATTTCTTGCCTCCAATTAGAAATTACCATAACGGGCCTACAGGAATGCAGTTTAACCCAGGTACAGCTTTGGGATCAAACTGGTTGAATAAGTTTTTCTTGGTAGAGTTTACAGGTTCTCCTTCTAGAGCACACATTTGGTCTTTTGACTTAAAGCAAAAAGGTGCCAGTTTTGATTTTAACTCAGAAGTTGATATGGTGGCGGGTGTATTGGCCACAGGCATAAGGTTTGGAACAGATGGAGCATTATATGCTGCTGACTGGATAAACGGCTGGGATACTAAAAACTACGGTAGAGTTTGGAAAATAGATGTGAAAGAGTCGGATTTAAAAGCAGAAAGATTAGAGACCAAACGTTTGATGACCTTGGATTATGAAGCTCAATCTGCAGACCAGCTTTATAAATTACTCTTTAATAAAGACATGAGAATTCGTCAGAAAGCTCAGTTTGCTTTAGCCGTAAGTGGAAATTCTGCCACTTTATTAAAAGCAATGGCTCAAAAGGAGTTTCAATTGGCGAGAGTACACGGTTTATGGGGTATGGGTCAAATAGCCGCTAAGAACAAGAAAGTGGCGACTGAAATAATGCCTTACCTGAATGATAATGATGGAGAAATAGTTGCTCAAACGGCCAAGGTGATCGGTGATGTAAGATATAGTGGAGCTTCCGCAAAATTGACGAACTTATTGACCTCTTCAAATCCTAGAGTTCAATTTTATGCCGCTCAAGCTTTAGGAAGAACAGGGGAGAAGTCTGCTGCCGATGATTTAATCAAAATGATTGAAGTCAATAATGATGAAGATAATTATCTGAGACATGCGGCCGTTTTGGCTTTAAGTAGAATTGAAAATAAAGCTCCCGTTTATGCCATGCAAAAAAGTGCTTCTAAAGCAGTGAGAACTGCGGGTGTTTTAGTGCTTAGGAAATGGCAAGACCCTAAAATAGTAGCCTATTTAAACGACAAAGAAGAGTATATCGTAGCAGAAGCTGCAAGAGCCATCAATGACGATTTCTCTATTGAAGCCGCTTTACCTGCCTTGGCTGAACTTATAAATAGACCAAATTTGACTTCTGAAGTTATTCTTAGAAGAGCTATTAACGCTGCTTTAAGAGTAGGAGGCGATAAACAGCTGAACGATGTGCTGGCTTATGCTCAAAATGGCAATGCCCCAGAAGCAATGACGGCAGAAGCACTGGCGGCATTAGGAAATTGGGCAGAGCCATCAGTTTTAGATAGAGTAGATGGCAGATACAGAGGTGCGGTGAAAAGAGATGGTGAGAAAATTAGAAATGTGGTTATACCTAAAATGGAATCATTTTTAAGTTCTGAAGACCCAGTTGTTTTAGCAGCCACGGCTCAGTTACTGAAAGATTTAGGAATTAGAGGTTATAATAATTCTTTAGCCGCCATTTATGATAAAACGAATTCAAGCGATGTGAAGTCTGGTGTTTTATCGGCTTTAGCTTCTTTGAAATATCCACAGATCGGTGATTTTGTCAATAAAGCACTAGCAGATAAAGACAGAAACGTAAGAACTACGGCCTTGGGAATGCTTAACGAGGTGAATATCTCTGCCGATTTATTACCAGAAATGGTAAATTCAGTTTTAGAGAAAGGTAGCCAAAGAGAGCAACAGCAGCTTTTACAAAGTTTAGGTACCATGCCGTTGGCAAAAACAGAAGTTGTTTTTGGCCAATTATTAGATAAACTAAAGTCGAATAAGATTGACAACGCGGTTAAGTTAGATTTGTCGGAGGCTATAGAAAAGAGTGGTTCTACAGCATTGATAGCCAAACTTAATGTGGTGATGCCTAAAGGCAATTTGCTGGAAGAATACAGTGGTGTGTTAACTGGTGGAAATCGTGCTGAAGGCGGAAGATATTTCAATAATAACTCCACTGGACAGTGTATTAGATGCCATGTGGTAAACGATGCAGGAGGCACGGTAGGGCCAGACCTGAGCAGTATTGGTAAAACGCTAAGCCGTGAGCAAATTGTAGAGTCTTTGGTAGACCCAAGTGCTAGATTATCTCCTGGTTTTGGAACCGTATATTTGACGCTTAAGGATGGTCAAGAGGTCGTAGGTATTTTGGCAGAAGAAAGAGCCGATGAATTAATTATTACCACGGGTGATGCAGAGCCACTTGAAATTCCAATTTCAAGAATAGCGAAGAGAGAAAATATGCCGTCTGGTATGCCTCCAATGGGCAGTATCATGAGCAAAAGAGAAATGAGAGATGTTGTAGAGTTTTTAGCGAACTTAAGAAGATAAGTTTAGCTTTTTTCTTTCAATCAAAATCCGTATTTCAGATGGTGAGTCTGAGATGCGGATTTTTTTTTAGAAGTAAAGCCATAAGATCCGTGTCAATTCCATGAAATCCCTTTCTGCCGATTTCTCCGCAGTTAGGAGGACAGGCAGGAGTGTTCTATTCAGGAGGAAAAATTAATCAAAATTATACATCTCCTTTACTTTCTTTTTTACCCTAATAAGTCTGATTAAGCCTAAGATTAAAATCAAAGGAAATAGTCCAATAAAAGCCCATCCTAGCTCCCGTATATCAGTGAAGTAATCTAGTTTTAGAAAAGTAAGCCCAGTAACTAGAAAGACAAAAGAAGTTCTGAAATAAGCTAGAAAAGTACGTTCGTTAGCCAAATGAGTTCTTTCAATAGCCAATTTGTCGCGAAGTATAAGTTCTAATTTTTCTTGCATGACGTGAATATAATGTTCTCGGATAAAAATGTGTTAAGCTTGGATGTCTTTCCCGTATTTTCGGAAGAATTATTTTCTTAGTATTGTGATTGTATAATACGTTTAACCCTAGACTTAATTAAATTTCTGTAAATGAAAAATGTATCATTCGTATTTCTTCTTTTTTTAGGTTTTAGCCTTAGCCTTTCGGCTCAAAATATGCCTAAAATTACGATAGAAGGAAACAAATTTATAAAAGAAGGCCAGCCATTTGTATTTCGAGGATTAAATATTTCCGATCCCTATAATCTAGATAATAAAGGGCACTGGGATAAGCGACTTTTTGAAGAACTGGTGTCCTGGGGTGCCAATGTTGTTCGTTTTCCAGTTCATCCTAAATCATGGAGGGCTAAAGGACAGGAAGGCTATTTAAAACTTTTGGATGAGGGCATTGCCCTAGCCCAACAGCATGGTCTTTACGTGATTATAGACTGGCATAGTATTGGGAATTTAAGAACGGAGATGTATCAAGCAGATATGTATGAAACCACCAGAAAGGAGACTTTTGAGTTTTGGAGAATTATAGCAGATAGATATAAAAATAACACTGCTGTAGCCTTTTATGAGATTTTTAACGAGCCCACCACCATACAAGGGAAATTAGGAAACTGCACATGGGCAGAGTGGAAGGATCTGAATGAAGAGATTTTTGGTCTCATTAGAGCCAATGGCGGAACAGGCATTCCTTTAGTAGCAGGATTTAATTGGGCTTACGATTTGACAAACGTGAAGTCGAATCCCATAAATGCCGTAAACATAGCTTATGTAGCCCATCCTTATCCACAGAAAAGAGCCAAACCGTGGGAAGTGCAGTGGGAGAATGACTGGGGTTTTGTGGCCAAGACCTACCCATTAATTTTAACAGAAATTGGATTCTCTTTAGCGGAAGAGCAAGGAGCTCATATTCCAGTAATTTCTGATGAAACTTATGGTGATGCTATTACCAAATATACGGCGGAAAGAGGCATTTCTTATGTGGTTTGGGTTTTTGATGCCAACTGGGCACCACGTATGTTTAAAGATTGGGAAACCTTTGAACCTACCACACAGGGGGCTTATTTTAAAGCGGCATTAAGAAGGCAGAATGGTTTAGAATGAGTCTTAGATGCTTGTTGGTTTTTATATATAAGTATAAATATTTTAAAGACAAGATTTCCAGATTTACGTTTTGAATCTGGGCTATGAGGCAATGGATCTTAGTTGACTTTATCCACTGTCTTTTTATTCTTGTAGAAGAAAAACCTTCTTTGCAGCCCTGTGGCATGGCTTAAGGGTATAACTTTGATAATGAAACATCAGACATCAAATCCCAATTAATATGTCACATTCGCATCACCACCACAGTCATTCTCATAGCCATACAGATGGCACCGAAAATATATCAACCGCTTTTTGGTTGAATTTATCCTTCACCGTCATCGAAATTATAGGCGGAATATTTACAAACTCTGTGGCTATTCTTTCTGATGCCCTGCATGATTTGGGCGATAGTCTGTCACTAGGGCTGGCTTGGTATTTTCAGAAAAAGTCAAATAAGGGAAGAAATAAAACTTATACGTATGGGTATAAGCGTTTTTCATTGGTTGGTGCCTTGGTGAATTCCATCGTGCTGGTCATTGGTTCTGTTTTTATGCTGACCGAGGCCATTCCACGCCTCATGAATCCTGAAAGCTCTAATGCTCAAGGGATGATAGTTTTAGCCATTTTTGGTATCATTGTAAATGGGGCCGCTGTTTTCAAACTAAAGAAAGGGTCCTCTTTAAATGAGCGAGCTGTAATGCTTCATCTTATGGAGGATGTTTTAGGCTGGGTGGCCGTATTGATTGGGGGTATTTTGATGTACTTCTTCAAATGGGAAATCATTGACCCGCTTTTGTCTGTTGGCATCACGGGCTATGTATTGTTTAATGTTTACGGAAATCTAAAAGGAGTTTTTAGGGTGATTTTACAGGGTACACCCGAAAACTTTGAAATGGATGATCTCAAACCCAAACTCAAAGCCATTGATGGTGTTTTAGATATTCATGATGTACACGTTTGGTCTATGGATGGCGAGTTTAATGTTATGACGGTGCATACGGTGGTCAAAGAAAATGTCAATCGTTCGGCTGTAAAAAAGGCCATAAGGCAGAAACTGCAACACATGGAGGTGGAGCATGTAACCATAGAGATGGAAACAGAAAACGAAGACTGCGGCATGGAGGACTGCTGTGGGTCATAAATCCGAAATCACCGTAATTTACTTAACGCAATATTTATAGCTCAGAGGAGCGGAATGTTTATAGCATAGTCACTTAATAAGAAGGCGTATGTTTGGCAATATTTTGAACCGTGGGCTGAGTTTGCGGTAGTTATGCCAAAATCATAACAAAGGTTTCTTAAATACTACATTAAAGTAAGTTGGCGTTATTTTGACGAGGATTTTACCTTTGTTCTTATTATTATACTTAACCCATGAAAACGCTCATAACTACTTTTCTAATCATATTAATATTAGGCTGCAAAGCTGATGAAGACCTACCAGAGGGGATTTTAGATGGTGAGCTCTATTTTCCGTCGGGAGCAGTTTGGGACACGGTAGACAAGTCCCTTTTGGGTATTACAGACAAAGAGTTGGACGGCTTGAAGACCTTTCTGGAAACCAATAATACAAGGGCATTCCTGATATTGAAAGATGGGAAAATTGTGATGGAAGAATATTTTGGGAAGGATTTATTGAAAGTTAGCGATTTTAATCAAGAAAGTATATGGTACTGGGCATCGGCTGGAAAAACGTTGACTGCCTTTACCGTGGGTTTGGCTCAAGAGCGGGGTTTATTGAATATTGAGGATAAAACTTCTAAATACTTGGGTGAAAAATGGACCAGTTTGCCTTTAGAAAAGGAGAACTTAATTACGGTCAAAAATCAGCTCAGTATGACCTCTGGTTTAGATATGAGTGTGGCAGATTCCCATTGTTTTGAGCCTTCTTGTTTGCAATATGCCGCAGATGCAGGTACCAGATGGGACTATCATAATGGCTCATATACCTCACTGCATGAGGTGCTGGCCAGTGCTAGTGGTAAAAGTTTCGAGGCCTTCTTTGAGGAAAGTTTAAGAGATAAAATAGGTATGAATGGCGTGTGGCGATTTATCGGAAACGACCATGTGTATTTATCTACCCCTCGCTCATTTGCCAGATTTGGTTTATTGGTGCTGAATAAGGGAAACTGGGACGGTGAAATTATAATGTCAGATAAAACCTTCTTTGAAGAAATGGTCAATACTTCACAAAACCTGAATGAGTCTTATGGCTATTTGTGGTGGTTAAATGGAAAGTCTACGGCAATGGTACCGGGTTTACAGACTGTTTTCAAAACCATGCTTACGCCAAGTGCTCCGCACGATATGATAGCAGCGATGGGTAAAAATGGACAGATTTTAAATGTTATTCCTTCCGAGAATCTCATTGTGATTAGAATGGGAGATGCTTCAAGTGACCAAATAGGACTAACCTTCCAAAACGATTTATGGAAGGAATTGAATGCCATTTTAGATTGAGTTAATGCTATCAAATTTGCAATTAGGTTGTTAGTATTAAGTAATACGTCTAATTTGAGTATTTAAATTCAACTGGAATGAAAAGATACTTTTTAGGACTTTTATTTTCTTGTTTTGTGGCATCTGGTGTGGCTCAAAATCAAGCTAATATCACTTATGGAATAACGCCAGAGCGAGAACTAAAATTAGATGTTTATCTGCCGAAAGGCGTTGATATGCCTATTTTGGTGGTTTGGGTCCACGGCGGAGCTTGGCACTCAGGAAGTAAAGAAAACCCTCCCTTAGATTTATTGAAAAGAGGCTATGCCTTAGCCAGTATAGATTATCGTTTAAGTGTAGAAGCACCTTTTCCAGCAATGCTTTTTGATATCAAAGCGGCTGTCAGATTTTTACGAGGCAATGCTGAAAAATATGGTTATCAAAAAGATAAAATCATTATTTGGGGTGCTTCAGCTGGCGGGCATTTAGTGGCTTTGTCAGGCTTGACCAACGGGCTTAAGAACTTAGAAGGTAACATTGGCGATTATTTAGACGAAAGCTCGGATGTCAATCTGACTATAGACTTTTTTGGTCCTACCAATTTTAAAACTATTCTGAGTCAGTCTACACCGCATGGCGTTAGTGTAAGAGCACCTGCCTTAGCTGTTTTATTAGGAAAACCGGTGGAGATGACGCCAGAATTGGCGGAACTGGCAAGTCCAGTATTTCATGTAGATGCTACAGATCCACCCTTGTTTATAGCTCACGGAAATCAAGATACTCAGGTGCCCATCAATCAGTCGATTGAGCTTTGGCAAAAGCTAAAAGAGCATGGTGTAGCTACACAATTTGAGATTTTAGGGTATATGGGACACGGTGGAGTCGATTTTTCAAGCGATGAGTTTATGGATAAGGTGGTGAGTTTTATAGAGGAGAACCTCTAAATAGATGATGAATAAAATGACTTTTAAAGAAATAGTAGAAGCACGCAGGTCTATCAGGAAATTTGATACCGAACATGCTTTTAAGCATGAAACGGTGAAGGAAGCCTTGCGATTAGCTCTGCTTTCACCAAACTCTTCAAATTTGCAAACTTGGGAGTTTTACAGGGTGAAATCAGGGGATAAACTCAAACTTCTTTCAGAGGCCTGCCTTAACCAAGGGGCTGCAAGAACAGCTTCTGAGATGGTAGTTTTTGTGAGTAGGCATGACCTGTGGAAAAAGCGAGCCAACTGGAACGCACAGCAGATTAAGAACAAAATAGGGGAGCGGACAGAGCTGACCAAGCGAGAAAAAAGGGGGATTCATTATTACGAAAGCATGATGAAACTTTTCTATGATAATTCGCTTTGGCCACTTAATTCTATTTTAAGGCAACTGGTATTAGCATGGCGAGTGGTAAACGGAAAACCTATGATGCGTTTCACGAGAAGAAATGACAGCAAGGTGGTTTCTAATAAATCGTTGGCGATAGCGGCTCAAACCTTTATGTTAGCCATGAAAGACCAAGAATACGACACCTGCCCCATGGAAGGTTTTGACTCGGTTTGGGTACGCAAAATGTTGAATTTACCAAAGTCGGCCGACGTCAGTATTATAGTAGCCTGCGGCAAAGGACTGCCAGAAGGAGTAACCAGTGAAAGGCTTAGGCTGCCTTATGATGAGGTCGTATTTGAAGTGTAAAAATTAGACCATGGAGGTTTTATACGCCATGGTCTAATTGAAATTAAGAACGCAAATTCGAAATAACCTATACCCCAGCGGGGTTTAAAGTGAATAGAAAACCTTGAAAAGAGATAAGGCTGTATTATTTGGCGGAATTTTGGCCGATAAAAGCCAAAATTGTGACAAATGTTTTGACTGAAATGCTGTTACCAATTATCTCTATAGATTTGCATTGAACTCACATTAAATTACTGATTTTACTAAGCCGCCTTCCACTCTAATGGCAGCACCATTGGTGGCGGAAGCCAATTCGCTAACATAATAAGCTACAGTATCTGCTACTTCTTCAACCGCCGCAAAACGCTGGATGAGCGAAGTAGGACGGTCTTTTTTAAAGAAACCTTTTTCAACCTCGTCTACAGTTGTTTTACTTTCAGTAGCTAGTTTTTCTAAAAACTCTTCTACACCTTTTGACTTGGTAGGGCCAGGTAAAATAGAATTCACGGTTACCTTAGTGCCTTTGGTCAATTCCGCTAATCCACGGCAAACGGCCAACTGTGCCGTTTTAGTCATGCCATAATGAATCATTTCTTCCGGAATGAATACGGCAGATTCACTAGAAATAAAGATGATTCTTCCCCAGTTATTCTTGAGCATTTGAGGGAAAACATGACGAGAAAGCCTAATGCCACTCATTACATTAACCTCAAAAAGCCTATACCAATCTTCGTCAGGAATATCTGTAAACGCCTTAGGTTCAAAGATGCCGGCGTTGTTTATCAGTATGTCAATTTTTGGCAGTTTAGAAATTAAGTTATTAACTTCTTCTACTTTTGAAAAGTCAGCTGCAATACCAGAAACTGTGGCATTTGGATACTCTTTTTTTAGCTCCGCTATAGCCTTTTCAATACTTGCCTCTGACCTTCCATTAATAATAACTTGAGCCCCTTCGTTTAATAATCTTTTAGCAGTGGCAAATCCAATACCTGCTGTAGAGCCACTTATAAAGGCTATTTTATCTTTTATTTTTAAATCCATCCTGTGTTGATTTTGTGATTTTAGAACTAATTCTTCATCAGTTTTATACCATAGGAATGATGTTTTAAGGAAAGTAGTTCCAAGAGGCTTAGGCTTATTGATATATTCTTTTTAAGAATAGTTTTACTCAGGAAAAGTGAGCTGATTGGATACAAAAAAGCTCCATTTAATGATTAAATGGAGCTTAGTATGAAAATCGAAATACGTTATTTTACGGAGCCTGGTTTTCTTCGGTTCGCACCTTCGTTAGATGTTAAGTCGTCTCCTAAATCTGCTCTAGCTTCATCGGCTAAAGTCATCAGTCTTTCTACCACCTCAGGATAGTCTTCTTTTAAATCATAAGATTCTCCTGGGTCTGTATTGAGATTAAACAACTGCATTTCGTAAGGGTGGTCTCTCTTAGGAGAACCCATTTCGCCGTCTTTGCCAAATTTGGTGTTGGTATACGTTAATCCTGGGTGAGGTAGTATTAATTTCCAATTTCCCTCTCTCACACCTTCCAGGTTATTTTTCCCATAATAGTAGTAGAATTGTTTCCTTGGGTTTAGAGAAGTATCCTCGGTTAAGGCTGAAAGAAGGTTAATTCCATCAATTTTTTTCTCAGGAAGCTCTGCTCCTATAGCACTTGCCAAAGTAGGGAAGAGGTCAATGGTACTACTTAGTTTATTGAAAATAGCACCGCCTTCTATCATTTTTGGCCATCTGATTAAACAAGGCACTCGCATTCCGCCCTCAAAACTAACTTGTTTTCCTTCTCTAAATCCTCCAGCAGATCCGGCATGGTTTCCGAAAGTTAACCAAGGTCCATTATCACTAGTGAAAATAACGATGGTGTTTTCATCTAAACCATTTTCTTTTAGACTAGACATGATTTGCCCTACCGACTCATCAATTTCCATCATTAAATCACCAAAAAGACCTTGGTCGCTTTGTCCCAATTTCTCTGTAGGAACCGCAATAGGTACATGTGGCATATTATGAGCTAGGTAGATAAAGAAAGGGTTTTCTTTATTGGCTTTGATATAATCTATGGTACTGTTGGTGTAAGTGGAAACGAGTTCAGCCTGGTCTGCTAAAGTCTTCATTTCTTTCACTTTTTCTGTACCGTCATAAAGATATAAAGGAGGCATTTTATATCTCCAAGTACTGGTATCTGTAGCGGCTTCACCATCAAAACCAACTGGCCACATGTCATTGGAATAGGGCAAGCCCAGATATTTGTCAAAACCATTGTTTAAAGGAGAGAACTCAGGATTGTCTCCTAAATGCCATTTCCCAAACATGGCGGTATTATAACCTACTCCTTTAAACATTTCGGCAAGGGTGGTTTCTTCTTGGTTTAATCCAATAGACGAATTTGGGAAAAGGGCACCCGTAATTCCAACTCTGTTTGGGTAGCAGCCTGTTAAAAGTGCTGCTCTAGAAGCAGAGCAAACGGCTTGAGCAGCCAAGAAATTTGTAAGCCTAATACCTTCCGTTCCAATTCTGTCAATATTGGGAGTGCTAAAGCCTGTGGCACCATAGCTAGATAAATCGCCATAGCCCATGTCATCCATAAAGATTAAGATGACATTCGGTTTTGTGTTTTTTGACTCCTTCGTAGAACAAGATTGCAAAACGCAGAGCGTGGCTAAAACTAAAAATATTTTTCTCATCGTATTCGTTAATTAGTAACCTTCGTTTTGAATCATTTTCTCATTAGAGTCCATCTCTCTTTGCGGTATTGGGAAAAGTTTTTGGTGCTCTTGGGCTGGTTTTCCTCTAGTCAAAGCGTTTGATATAAAGGTTCCGTATCTTATTTGGTCTTCTCTACTTTTACCTTCAAAGAAAAATTCAACAGCTCTTTCTTTTATAAGTGCTTGTCTTAAACTTTCTTTATTTAATGCTGCGAGTTCTAAAGACTTAATACCAGATCTATTTCTTACTTTATTAAGGAGATCAACAGATTCTTGATTGGCACCATTGGATTCATTGAGTGCTTCCGCTCTACTCAGAAGTATGTCGGCATATCTTATTTCCGGAGTATCTAAACCACTTTGAGCACCTGCTTGGTCTGGGTCTAGTTCATATTTATAAGGGATAGATTTGTTATTGCCATAGCCTTTTATCAATTGGCCAGAAACATTGACATACTCCGTTATAAACATTTCTTTTCTTTTGTCGTTTGCCTCAAATGAATCCAAGAAGGCATCAAAGAAAAAAGTATTTGCCGCAAAAATAGTCTGCCCTGGAAGTCTAGGGTAATCTGTAGGTAGCGTTAAAGCAGTAGTTTGGTTACCTGCGACATTCGTTACTGAAGGGTGAACCATTATCATTTCTTTATTTCCTTCATTGGCTATTTGGAATAAGCCTTTGTAGCTAGGAAACAGTTCATAATGATTCAAGTCCATGATTTTTTTGGCTGTTTCTGCAGCTTGAGACCATTTCTTTTGATTCATATACCATTTGGTTAAGATACCCAAAGCGGCACCTTTGGTGGCTCTACCATATTCACTTTGAACTAACGGCAAGTCGTTTGCTGCTTCAATCAAATTCGTTTCTACAAAGCTCTGGAATTCTTCTTCTGAGGCTTTTGGTTTTATTATTTCAGGGTCTGATGCCGAAGTGAACAAAGGACCTGGCCCAAAAAGCTTATAAATACGACTATAGCTAAACGCTCTTAAAAACTTGGCCTCTGCCGTTCTTGTTTTGATAAAATCTGAAGATGCGGTTACATTTTGAATGTTGTCCAAAACTAGGTTTGCATCACGAATTGCATTGTACTTCCTGTTCCATTCGCTGTTCAGAAATAAGTTGTTTGCATCCCAGGTGAAGTTAGAAAGAGGAGCAAGATAAGCATTCACAGTACCTCCTAAGCCCCAACACTCTCCGGTTGTAAAACCTGATAGCGTTAAGGACTCAAAGGGATCGTTGCCACGTGATGAAATGGCACTGGCATAGGCAGAGTTTAAAACTTTATCTATTCCACCGGCGGTAGAAAGTATAATTGAAGGGTCTAATTCCGAGTAAACTTCTTCTTCCAAAATGTCTTCACAAGAATTTAATGAAGTTAAACTGAGGGCACATAAGGCCACCATTATTATCGTTTTTTTCATAATATTATTCTTTACTTTTTTAAGTCAATTAAAAACCAATGTTTGCACCTAACTGAATTGATTTGGCTACTGGATAAGCATTGTAGTCAATTTTCATGTTGTTACGTCCGAATGCCGAAGCTTCAGGATCCCAACCTAGGTAATTGGTGAAAGTGAGCAAGTTTTGACCTGTGAGGTTCAAGTTTATACTTGAGATTTTTCCGTTAGGTTTGATTGGAACGGAATAATTTAATTGCAAAGTTTTCAATCTCAAATAAGAGGCATCTTGAACAGTTAGTGAGTTCACCTTATCGCCACCATAAGAACTTGGCAATACTCCAGATGGCCATTTGGCGTCTGTGTTTTCTGGCGTCCATCTGTCAAGATAAATTTCAGCGATTCTGTTTCTTCTGAAGTTAATAGGATACATGGCCTCTATCACATTCACGTTTATCAGCGATTGTTTAAACGCACCATAGAAGAAAATATCAAGACTCAGGTTTTTGTAAGCAATATTATTACGAAGACCTAAGGTTAGCTTAGGAAACGGATTCCCTAGGATTTTCTGATCGTCAGGTGTTATTTTGCCATCATTATTTAAATCTGTAAAAATAGGATATCCTGGCTTAGAGTTAGGCTGTGCCGAATTGTTAATTTGCTCTTGGTTTTGGAAAATCCCTGTGAGTTCATAACCATAATAAGAGCTGACAGGAGAGCCAGGTTCTATAACACCCGTGTTACCAACATATACAATATTACCAACTCTGATGCTTTCCAAATTACCTAAAGAGGTGACCTCGTTTTTAATAGAAGAGATATTAAACGAAGAAATCCATTTGAAACCATCTTTGTTGATATTGGTAGAATTAACCATAAACTCAACCCCACTGTTTCTCATGGCACCCACATTACTAAGAATAGTGGAGTATCCTGATGAGTTTGGCAGTGGAAGGTTCAAAAGTAAATCTTTGGTGTCTTTTATGAAAAAGTCTAAAGAACCATTAATTCTACTATTAAGCATAGCAAAGTCTAAACCTGCATTATACTGTTCTGCCACTTCCCACTTTAAGTCAGGATTAGCTATTCGAGATGGTCCAATGGCACTTGCAGTAGAATTGTTGAAAACAGCAGCAGTGGCTGGAATCAAAGTAGAAATGGAATTGTAGTTTCCTACATCTTGGTTTCCTGTCTGTCCCCAACTTAAACGAAGTTTTAAATCATCAAAAGTACTGGTCAATATATTGTCTTCGCTCATTCTCCATGCAAAGGCAACTGATGGGAAGTATCCATATTTGTTGTTTGTTCCAAACTTGGAAGAACCATCGGCTCTTATAGATGCGGTAAACAGATATTTGCCATCAATGTTATAGTTTACTCTGCTTAAATAAGAAAGCAGGGTGCTTTCAACAGTATTACTGGAAAGGTTGTCGTTATTGTTATCTCCAAAGTTCAAGTTATTGGTAGATAAATTATCGGATGGGAATCCTTGAATTTCACCAGATAACGAACGCGTTAAGAAATTTTGATAAGTTACACCGGCAAGTACATTTAACGTGTTTTTATTGAGTTGCTTATTGTAATTCATGGTATACTCCCCCAAGAAGTTAGACATGTCAAGCGTAGAAATGTTGGCTATTCCATTGGCTGAGCTACCAAAAATGGTTTTGGTATTATTATAAATGTCTCTACGTACACTGGTTACATCGTTTCCAAGGTTAAGTTTAGCACTTAAATCATTCGTTATTTTATAATCCAATACTAAGTTTCCAAAAGTTCTATTAGACTTGGTGTCAATATCTATCCCTTCCAAAAGAGAAACTGGGTTATTAACCGTGATGTTGGCAGAACGAGTCAAATTACCGTTTTCGTCATACACAGATTCTGTTGGGTCATAAGCCAATGACGAGTTAATAGGACCACTTCTTTCATTATTATGAATACCATCTGAGTTTGACTGGTCTTTAATCGTGGTCGTATTCAAGTTAAGTGATACGCTTAGTTTGTCAGTGATTTCTTGGTCTAGATTTAACCTTGTTCCAAACCTTCCCATACCAGAATTCTTAACTGTACCCATCTGATTGAAGTAATTCATAGAAACATAGTAGCCTGTTTTACCAGACTTTCCAGAAATGGAAACATTATGACTATTGATAGGAGCAGGTCTAAAAATCAAACTCTGCCAGTCTGTACCTACGCCAATTTTACTGATTTCATCTGCTGTAAATGCTGGAACACCGTTTATCTCTTGTGAAAGACTGTTGGTGATATCAATGTATTCTTTGGTGTTAAGAACATCCATTCCTTTAGGCTGCAGCTGAATACCCGTTATCATATCGTAATTCACTTTTGGCTTACCGCTTTTACCTTTTTTTGTGGTTATTAATACCACGCCATTAGCACCACGAGCACCATAGATAGCCGTAGAAGAAGCGTCCTTTAAAATCTCAATAGACTCAATGTCATTAGGATTTAGAGAATTTAAAGGGTTTTTAGGATTAAGGTTACCCGTAATACCAGCTGTAATTTCAGTTCCTGTAGCACCTAAGGTGGTAGAGTTGTCAATAGGGAATCCGTCAATCACATATAAGGGCTCATTACTGGCATTGATAGAGGTAGCTCCTCTAATTCTAATAGACATTCCGCCTCCTGGTTCCCCACTAGTTTGAGAAACCTGTACGCCAGAAACTCTACCTTGAATAATTTGGTCTGGGGAAGCATTAGCTCCCTTATTAGCATCTTCTGGTTTTAAAGAAGAAACGGCACCAGTAACATCACTTTTTTTAACCGTAGCATAACCTACCACTATGACTTCATCTAAAAGACTGGTTTCTTCTTTCAGAATAATGTTCATTATAACGTTATTTCCAACAGGAATTTCTTGCTTTATGTAGCCAATGAAGCTTACCACCAAAACATCTCCATCTTCTACGTTACTGAGATTGTAATTTCCGTAAATATCTGTGGAGGCACCATTTGTAGTTCCTTTGATAACCACAGTGGCTCCAATTACAGGCTCACCAGATTCGTCTTTTACATTCCCCTTTAGGTTATTTGCCATGGTAAGAATAAGGTCTGTATCAGCAAAATGATCTCTTAATTTTAGCTTGCTGGTACTCTTGCTAATAGGTTTTAAAACCACTTTTTTCCCTGATATAATATAAGTGATATCCAGTGGAACGAAGAGCTTGTTAAAGACGGTTTGGAGCTCCGTGTTCTGTAAGTTTAAGGTTACTTTTCTGTTGGAATTTATAAGTCCAGAACTGTAAATAAAATTTACAATAGACTTATCTTCAATTTGTTTAAGTACATTTTCAATAGGTTCTTGAACAGCATTAATGCTTACTTTTTGTTCAAGGATATTCTGAGTATATCCGTCACTGGCGAAAGACATACTGAAAAAAGCTGCTGAAAGAATAAGCTGACTTATTGTTATTCGCATTAATTTTTCAAATAATCTACGAGGTCGTAGTATTTTATTCATAATTTTAAAATGTTTATGTTAAGATATTTTTAGCAAAAACCTCCGTTTCACTCTGAAAGGCCAATTTCTAGTTACGGAGCGTATAATTTTGGGGTATAATATGCCCCAAAATTTACTATGAGGAGTTATTCTTCATCTTATTTTGGTTTAGGGTTGACAGCCATTAGACTTTATGGTTATTACTTCATTTGATATTTTGTATTCGGCATTTAAGGCAAAGCATATAAGTCTCACTTTCTCTAGTAGGGGCTCATCTGAAAGCAATGCTGTAAGTTTACAATGTGCCATTTCTTCTTTATTATAATTTATCTCTACGCTATAAACGTCTTCTAGTTTTTTAAGAACTTCTATGGCAGGTGTATTCTCAAAATTGAACTTGACGGTCTGAATAGGCATATCTAGTTTTTTAGGAATGACAGCCGTTGGGAGCGTTAGTTTATACGATTTACGCTGAAATGATATAGTTTCATTTGGCTTTAGAATTAGGCCATCCAACTTTTTCATTTCCATCTTCTTCGCCTTGTTTTTGTCTTTTTGAGTGAAAACTTCAACAAGTCCCGTTTTAACGGTTATGTACGTTTCGTTACTTTCTGGAGCAGCGTGGATGGTAAAGCTTGTGCCTAATACCTTGGTGATGATTTCATTGGCAAAAACATAAAAAGGCTTCTCTTTATTCTTTGTTATTTCGAAGAATGCCTCACCAGAGAGAATAACTTCTCTGTTGGCGGTGTTAAATTTTTTAGGAGAGTAGCTGATTTTACTATTTGGCTGGAGTAAAACGGAACTTTCATCCGGTAAACTAACTAAAATGGGATGATTCGTTAGATTCATTTTTTCATAAATCTCGCCAGTTTCTTTTTGCGAATCTTTGATGAGGTTATTATACGAAACCTTGTTACTTCTGAAGTCGAACTGGTTCATTAGAAAAATGGAAACAATAAAAAGTGATGCTGCAGCCGCCAAAAAAAGCATGGCTTTAGGGTTCCAAGACTTTAGTTTGACAATTTTTACCGTTTGATTTTCAGAGATGTTCTTTATATCATGTAAAACTTTATTAAAAGCCTCATCTGCTTGTGTTACCACTTGAGGATGTGAAGATTCCCATTCGTCTAAATATTCAAAATAAACCTCTTGGTTATTGGCATCATGCAGCCATTCCTCAATGAGTTTATTTTGAAGAGAGGTGGTTTTTCCGTCAAAGAAGTCGAAGAATATATTTTTTGTAAGTGATGAATTCATTTGTTTTTTTTCTATTAGACAATTAGCATCTTTAAAACCCCACATTTATGCGGAAAGAATAAGCTATGCCGTCCATTCTGATTTTAGTTCTTCTTTAAGTTTAGTTAGTGCTCTACTAATAAGTCGCTCCACAGCACTTATAGTAATGTCTAACTCTATGGCTATTTCTGAGTACTTTTTACCTTCTAATCTATGTAACTGAAATGCCTTTCTAGATTGTTTGGGTAGTTTTTGAATGACCCTGTCAATCTTAATAGTGAGCTCCTGTAGTTGGAGAATTTCATCTGGTTTTAGCAGCGAGCTCTGGGTGTTGGCAATTGGAATGTTCTCTAAGGAATCAGGTTCTCTTGCCGTTTTATTCAGCTCGTGTTTGATATAATTAAAGGCTCTGTTTCTTACGGAGGTGTATAAATAAGAGCGATATGATGTTTTTATGTCTAAGTAAATTTCCTTTTGCCAGAATTGAGTGAAAATTTCAGCAACAATGTCTTCAGCCACTTGTTTGGCGTATACGAACCTTATGGCCTGATTACACAAGTTTTGATAATACTTGCGGAATAGTAGTTCAAAACCCTTTGTAGGAGATTTTAAGAATTCCTGTTGGATAAGATATTCGTCCGAAAATATTTTCACAGCATTACGCTCCCCTTCGAAAAGAGTAATCTTTCGATTTCGCTCCGATTGGTTTTGATTAGTATTTTCCTGATGGTTGGATAACATGTAAAATATTTTTGTACTTAAGTAAGACAAAATTTGACTATTCGACCCCACGTTATTTTGAATTATTTTCCAAAATAGTTAATCGTTCATCTCTGGATTTATTCTTAATCATTGAAAGCCAGTATGATATATTTAAGATTTATTTTTAAAGTAAATCTATTTTATTCAAAAGAACAGGTAGGGTACTTTGAGAGGTCAGTAGGGGAAGATAAGGAATTTAAGCTTGAAAAGA
>NZ_JBSRVI010000090.1:0-10162 GCF_055134445.1 Arcticibacterium sp. | reverse complement strand
ATCAATTGTAGGGAGTGATATTAAAACAAAGGATGGTGAAGATATGTCTCAGGTGTTACTGGGGAAAGCAGAAAAAGGTAGAGATAATATTATTTTAGAAGCCAGTTCTCGTACTTCTTTTAGAGCAGGAGACTGGGTACTGATACCGGCATACGACGGTCCTGCAATAAATAAGCAAGTCAACATTGAATTGGGAAATCTGAAGGAGGATGGTCTTTTTAATCTGAAAGAAGATCCAAGTCAATTGAATAATCTGGCTCAGGCTCAGCCAGAGAAATTAGAAGAAATGAAAACTACTTTTATGGCATTAAGAGGAGATGATTTTGAAAAAACGGAAAAGCTAGAACTGAAATAAATTATCTAAAAATAGGCTGCCTCATCATCGAGAGCAGCCTATTTTTCAAACAAAATAGGTCGTCGTTTTTAGGTCTTATAACCTTTGCATAAACTGCTTAATGGCTTTTGGTTTCCATATAGCAAAATCACCTGCAATAATATGCTCTCTGGCTTGACCCACTAGCCACATATAAAAGGCCAGGTTATGAATACTACCTATTTGTGCCGCTAGCATTTCTTGGCATTTATTAAGATGCTTTAGATATGCTTTGGTATAAAAACTGGAAGCGTAGCAATCCAAATTTGGGTCTATTGGAGAGAAATCATCTTCCCACTTCTTGTTTTTGATGTTAATAATGCCTTCTGTGGTGAATAGCATACCGTTTCTGGCATTCCTTGTTGGCATAACGCAGTCAAACATATCTGTTCCTAGGGCTATTCCTTCTAGAATATTCTCAGGGGTACCCACCCCCATTAAATAACGAGGTTTTTCTAGGGGTAAAATGTCATTGACGACCTCTAGCATGGCATACATGTCTTCAGCGGGTTCACCCACAGATAAACCACCAATAGCATTTCCTTCTCGGTTTTGCTCCGCAATAAATTCGGCAGATTGTCTTCTTAAGTCTGGGTAAACACTGCCCTGTACTATTGGGAAAAGTGTTTGAGAATGTCCATATATAGGTTCTGTTTCGTCAAACCTTTTTAGACATCTTTTTAGCCAACGGTGCGTCATATGCATAGAGTTTTGGGCATAATCGTAATCGCAAGGGTAGGGTGTGCACTCATCAAAAGCCATAATGATATCAGCACCAATAACCCGCTGGATATCCATCACATATTCTGGAGAGAACATATGTTTAGAGCCATCTATATGGGAGCTAAATTTGGCACCTTCTTCCGTTATTTTTCTCATATCTTTCAATGAAAAAACTTGGTAACCGCCACTGTCGGTCAATATAGGCTTATCCCAACCATTAAATCCATGAAGGCCACCTGCCTTTTGAATAATGTCTAAACCCGGTCTTAGATACAAATGATAAGTATTACCCAGGATTATTTGAGCTTTAATATCGTCTTTTAATTCTCGTTGGTGCACGCCTTTTACAGTACCAGCGGTACCTACCGGCATAAAAATAGGTGTGAGAATATCACCGTGGTCTGTTGTTATTTTTCCCGCCCTGGCTTTGCTACCAGGGTCGTTTTTTTGAAGCTCAAATTTCATTTGGCAAAATTAGGCTTAATTACTAGAAGGTGGAAAATATTTTACGTCAGGATTTAAATAGCTGCAACTCTAATTAAGCTCCATGCTTTTAGCATTATAACTTCAGAATAGTTGTTATCTTTGAAGCATATTTAACACTACAATTCTGAACATAATATGGAATCAGCCTTATGCTAACGTAAAAGGAGTTAGATTTATTTATGATTAGGGACACAAATACCACTATATATTAAGTGATCTGGGATTACCTTTTTCCGGCCGTTTTTGGAGCAGCTATTATTATACAGCTGTTTTACCTCCTTTTTGTTTTCACTTCGCTCTTAAGAGCGAATGTGGCTGAAGATAGATCGGAAGAGAAAACTAAACTTCTTGGTGTTTCTATTATCGTAGCAGCTTGGAACGAGTTAGATAATTTGAAAGCGTTATTACCTATTCTTGATACGCAAGATTATCCAAACTTTGAGATTGTAGTGGTAGACGATAGGTCTTCAGATGGCACTTATGATTATTTAAGAGTTAATGAAGGTGCTTTTAAGCATGTTTGTTATGTTAATGTAAAGGCTTTGCCCGAACATTTTACGGCAAAAAAATATGCGGTAACCATGGGTATTCAAAAGGCCACTAAAGAGGTTATTTTGTTGACGGATGCAGATTGCCGCCCTGTGAGTGACCAGTGGATAAGGCAAATGACTTCTAAGCTTTCAGAAGATAAAGATGTGGTTTTAGGTTTTTCTCCTTACGATAAATATCCAGGATTGCTGAATGCCTTTATAAGGTATGAAACCTTTCAAACGGCTCTTCAGTATATGTCTTTTGCCAAAGCCGGTATGCCATTTATGGGTGTAGGAAGAAATTTGATGTATAGACGTGAGAGCTTTTGGAAAAACAAGGGCTTCACGACACATATGGGACTTTTAAGCGGTGATGATGATCTTTTCGTAAATGAAATTGCCAAAGGAAATAATACTGCGATATCATTAGACGCTAATTCTTATGTGACTTCGGAGCCTAAAATGAGCTTTGAGGCATGGGTGACTCAGAAAAAGAGGCACCTTTCTGTAGGAAAGAAATATAAAAAGAGAGATAAATTCAGCATAGGACTCCTATGGATGAGCTTTTTGGCTTGTTGGTTTTTTGTATTGCCAACTTTTATTTCTGAGCCATTTTGGTTTGTTTTACCAGATTGGATGAGGGTGTCTGAGCAATGGTTAGATGAAATAGGATGGCAGCAATACCTCCCTTATACCAACTGGATGCGGGTGATAACTGGTGTCTTTATTGTTTGGTTACTGATACGTTGGCTTATACTTTCGCTTACCAATAAAAAGCTTGGAAGAACCGTTTCTTGGGGTAAGATTCTAGCCTTGGATTTTTTATACTTTATTTATTTAGTCGTTTTTGGAGTATACACATTGCTGTCTAACCCTAAAAAAATAAAATGGAGGTAGGTCTTAAAAACCACTATTGTTTTTCCATTATCTAATATACTGTCATGGATATTATTCTTAAGTACTTTCCCAATATTACCGAAAAGCAGAAATCTGAGTTTGCTCAGCTGCAGGAACTTTATACGCTGTGGAATGCTCAAATTAATGTAGTTTCTAGAAAGGATATTGATGCTCTTTATGAGAAACATGTTTTACATTCTTTAGGAATTGCGAAAGTTCATGAATTTGCTCCAGGCTCAAAAGTGCTAGACGTGGGTACTGGTGGTGGTTTTCCTGGAATTCCATTGGCAATAATGTTTCCAGAAGTGCATTTCCATTTGGTTGATTCTATAGGTAAAAAAATCAAAGTGGTCACAGAAGTGTCGGATGCTTTGGGTTTAACTAACCTTACTGCCCAGCATGAAAGAGCAGAGAATGTGAAGGGTACTTATGACTTTGTGGTGAGTAGGGCAGTTACCAGAATGAAACCTTTCATAGAATGGATTCATCAGAAATTTGAAACACGTTCTATCAATAGCATTGACAATGGTATTCTCTATTTGAAAGGTGGAGATTTAGAAGAAGAATTAAACGAAGCCAAAAGACCTTATCAAGAACATAACCTTTCTGAGCTTTTTGAAGAAGAATTCTTCGAAACCAAAAAGGTGATTTATGTGCCTATGAGATAGTAAGACTTGAATATTTTAGCATTTAAATATTTAGTTTGATCTTGCGTCAGTCGCTTTTTGTAACAATCCCCTTTTATGTCTGCAGTAGCAAACGTCCTTCACGACTCCAAAGAAATCTTAGTTTCTGCTAGACTTTTCTTATATGGAAATGAAGCCACTGTGGAGCTAGGTGATAAAATAGTGGATGAAATTAATAGCATGTGGAATAGCCACACTATTTATCTGCCAGTTCATACGCTGCCGTATCACGTTCGTTTTCAAACTTCGTTTGTGGTTGTTTCACTAAATGACATTTCTATTTTGGCTGCAAATAACGGAGACTATAGAAATAATTTTGTTAGGATAGAAAACGGTAACCATATCACCCGCTCTATGATGGGTTCTGTGATTGGTGATAACTCTGGGCATTGGATTACCACAGACCATTTAGGTGTTAGTACCACAGCTTCACATGAGTTTGGTCACGCTTTAGGACTCCCACACCCTAAGAAATTGAATTATATTGGTGAGGGTATTCCACCTTTGATGGCACCTAGGGGCACTTTTGTAGATTCAGCGTATCAGTGGATTCCCACAGTAAAGGCTGGTGAATACGGAGGTACCATGAACCCTAAGCATAGGAAATTGAGTGAGCAGGAAGTGAGGATGGTTTTAGTTCCATTTGATTTAAACAGTGGACATAGTTTCAATATCGGTAAACTGACCAATACCGTTTACGACCAAATGGCCAATAGATTGCACCTATCCTAAGCTACTTTTCTTTTGCTAGCCTCTTCATCCGTAATGTATCTCGGGTCAAGTATATAAGGTAGACGATTCATTGAAGTGATTTCTAAGGTTAGAAAATCAAATTCATTCACCACTTTTCCGGTGAGTTCGTAGATACCTCTGCCACGAAAAGGATACTTTTTCGCCACCGGCGGAAAGTGAACAGTATCTATCCATTGTCCGCTTTTGTCTAAAAAAGTACCAAAAAACATTCTGTCACCTTTAGAGGTAGCGGTGTTTTTAGTGGTGACCAAATATCCATAGAGTGTGATGGTCTTATTGACAAACTTGGGCATGTCTTTAACTAATAAGCCATTCTCGGGTTGTGTAAGCAATAGGTCAAACGGGTCGCAGAGCGGAAAGCCTAGTAATTCTATCTGGTCAAAAACATTCTCCAACTCCGATGAGGTAAGTGTAGGTAAAGAAAACTGTTTGACTTGTGTTTTAAAAAGCTCTTTTTGAACACTCTTTTTTGGTTCTTTATTGCACCTATAATAGGCTTTCCATAATAATGTTCGCTTGTTAATTCCAGTAAAATCAAAAGACCCCATCCTTAGCAAGGTGTCAATCTGGTCTATACCTAATGGTATGCGGTCCATAAAATCTTCTAAGCTCTGGAACTTGCCAGATGTATTTCTTTCTGAAACTATGTTTTCTGCTATTTGACCCTCGATCCCAGACAGGTGCTGGAAACCTAAATAAATGTTTTTACCATGGATGGTGGTTTCGTATACACTAATATTTATATGTGGAGCATGCACGGTGGCTCCCTGCATTCTGGCTTCATGGATATAAGCCTCCGCCCTGTAAAATCCTCCACCATTATTTAATACCGCCACCATATATTCCAGTGGGAAATAAGTTTTGAGGTAAAGGCTTTGGTAGCTTTCTATAGCATAGGAAGCCGAGTGCCCTTTGGCAAAAGCGTAGCCAGCAAAACTCTCCGTTTGAGCCCAAACTTCTTGGATAATTTTGTCGGAATAGCCTTTTTCTTTGCAATTAAATATGAATTTACGTTTCACTTTGTCAAATTCTTCTCTGGATCTAAACTTCCCACTCATTCCTCTGCGGAGTACATCAGCCTCGCCCAAATCTAATCCAGCGAAGTGGTGAGCTACCTTTATAACATCTTCTTGGTATACCATCACGCCATAAGTGTCTTCCATCAGTTGCCACATAATAGGATGAGCCAATTTCCTGCGTTCTGGGTCTTTATGTCTGAGAATATATTCTCGCATCATGCCACTTTTTGCCACGCCAGGTCTAATGATAGAGCTGGCCGCCACTAGCCCTAGATAGGTGTTGGTGCCTAATTTTTTGAGAAGCATTCGCATGGCAGGAGATTCTACATAAAAACAACCAATACATTCTGCCTGACTTACTTTGTGATTAATATTGGGGTCCTTCAGAAAAGGTTTGACATTATGGATGTCTATATCTCCCGCTTCAGGTCTATTCTGCTTTATAATACTTAGTGTGTCTTTGATTTTACCCAAACCCCGTTGCCCTAAAATATCATATTTAAAAAGCCCCGCGTCTTCAGATATCACCATATCAAACTGCGTGGTGGGGAAGCCCTTAGGGGGCAAATTTGTTGCGGAAAAATAGGTAATGGGTTTTTCGGAAATCAATATACCGCCAGAGTGTACACTTAAATGGTTGGGCATACCTAGTATAGATCTAGCGTATTTGAGAACCAACTGCTGTAGCCTGTCTAACTCGTCAAAGACAAACTTGCCATCACTTAAAATATCAATTTCACTTTTAGGTAAACCAAAAACTTTACCGAGTTCCCTTACAGCACCGCTATGCTGAAAGGTACTATAAGTGGCTAAAAGTGCTACTTGTCCCTTTTTACCAAAGCGTTCGAAGATATATCGGGTCACGTCTTCTCTATCTCGCCAAGAAAAATCTAGATCAAAATCCGGTGGATTAGCCCTATAAAGATTCATGAAGCGTTCAAAATACAAATCCAGTTCTATAGGATCCACGTCTGTAATACCTAATAAGTAGGCCACTATACTATTGGCTCCGCTACCTCTACCAATATGAAAATAGCCTTTTCTGCGGCAGTATTGCACAATATCCCAGTTGACCAAAAAAAACGGAACGTAGTGCAGGTCATTAATCATCTTGAGCTCTTTAGCAATTCTGGCTTTTATGTCATCCGTGATGACTTCATACCGATATTTTAAACCTTCATGAGTCAGTTTTTCCAGCATTTGAAAATCTTCCTCAAAACTATTGGTGTAGAGAAGCAGGTTTTGATGTAGCCGTTTTGGGCTAAAGTCAAAATAAATTTGGCATTGCTCTAGGAGTTTGTCTGTGTTTTGAATGATAGCGGGGTATTCTTTAAAACCTTGGGTTAATGCTTCCTGGGGTATGAATTTCTCGTCAATATCTGCTTGCTCACTAAGGGAGAGTTTGCTCAGTAGCTCATTATTGTCAATGGCCCTCAGAAGACGATGTACATTATAGTCTATCTTGTTTCTAAAAGTGATGGGCTGTAAAACCACCATTCGGTCTTGGAGGCTGTGCCATTTTGACCTGTGGAGGTAAGTTAAATCTTTAAGATTTATGCCTATATATTCATTTGCTTCAAATCGGGTTTTGTTTAAAGCTTGAACCTGTATATAAGGATATATTACTTTTACATTTATGAAAGCAGGTGCTTCTGCTGGAATAGTCGTTTTTTGATGCGAATGCAGAGAAAGGTATTCGTTGAGTTCTTGAAATCCGTCATTGTTGGTAGCCAACCCGATGAATAATTGTTTAGCACCGTCTCTAAAATCAATTCCCAGTATGGGTCTAATGTTATATTGAGGTGCTAACCGCACAAAGTTTAAGCAAGCGGAGGTATTATTGATATCTGTCAATGGTAATACCGTTTGCCCATTGTCCTGAGCTAATCGCAACAGCTCCTTCTCGGAGAAAGTGCCGTATCGGAGACTATAGTATGTATGGTTGTTGAGGTACATTACTTTATTGAGGACTAATCAAAGGTAATGTATTAGAATGCTTGGCTAATATATGGTGCTGTTTATGCTAAATATGTTAGCTGCCTTGTGGGCTCTTTATAAAAAGAAACACCCTAAATCGGCAATACCAATTTAGGGTGTTAAAACGAGAAGTAATAAAATTTACGCTTCGTCTAAAATGACAATTTTCTCAATCTTGTCACCTTGTTTGATGTCATCTATGGTATCCACACCTTCAATCACCTTACCAAAACAAGTATGGTTTCTATCTAAGTGAGCAGTGTTAGTTCTGCTGTGGCAGATAAAAAATTGGGATCCGCCGGTGTTTCTTCCTGCATGTGCCATAGATAATACCCCTCTGTCGTGATATTGAAGCTCGCCATCTAGTTCGCATGGGATTTTATATCCTGGGCCACCATTGCCAACTCCATTAGGGCAGCCACCCTGTACCATGAAATTTGGAATAACTCTATGGAAAGTTAAACCGTCATAAAAGCCCTCTGAGGCTAGTTTCTTAAAGTTCTCTACTGCTTTAGGGGCGTCGTTATCATAAAATTCAATAACCATCGTGCCTTTTTCAGTTATCATCTGTGCTTTGCTCATCCTTCTCTTATTAGTTTTAAATGAAGCCGCAAAGGTAGAAAGATTTAGTTTTTAGTTATAATAAATTCTACACGACGGTTTTTAGCTTGCCCCTCTGTGGTTGCATTAGATGCAATTGGCTTTGCCATACCCATACCCACACTGGCAACTTTCTCGATCGGTACGTTTTTAGTAAGTAGATAATCACGTACAGAATTAGCTCTAGCCTGCGAAAGTTTAAGGTTAACTTCAGGTGAACCCACATTATCTGTATGCCCTTGTACTTCAATAGTCATATTTTTGTTGGTTAATAAGACTCCTGCCAACCTATCTAGCTCAGGAAAGGATTCCTTTTCTAGATTTGCCGAGGCAAATTCAAAGAAGATATTGCTCATAGCTACAGTAACACCAGCTAGTATAGGAGCTAATTCCAGGTTTTCACCTTTAAGTTCTTTAAATTCGCCTATTTGAGTAAGGTCAATGTTTTTACCAATTGCAATGAAGTCATTCGCTTCTGCACGCACGGTGTACATTTTACCATAGGGAAGCACTATTTTATATTCACCAGTTGTGGGGTTAGTGTTTGCTACGCCAATTTCCTCTCCTTCAGGAAATGTCTCATATATAACTCTGGCTTCAATTGGTCGCTGCGTTTTAGTATCAATAACCTTTCCGCTTAACATCACCACTGGGTTAGGAGAGGTAAGGGCATCTAGTTTTTCTTTTTCTATTTCTTCCTTTGTTTTTTTTGCGGGAGTGTTTGACTGATTTTGTTGGTTGTTGGAAGATTGAAGAGCCGCCACTACATCATCGTCAGAAGAGTTATCTCTTAATTTGAATCTTACAATATCGCCTTTTCCTATGCTTTCGTTTTTAGTGGCCATGTAAGCATATTCTCCAGTGGCCGTTATTGAATAGTAGTAATCGTCTTCTTCCGAATTGATCTTTGCTCCTAGATTGATGGGCTCAGACCATTTTTTCCAAGTTCTGTCTGTTCTTTTACTTACCCAAATGTCAAATCCCCCTTGTCCGCCTTTCCGATCAGAGGCAAAATATAAGGTATAGTCATCCGACGCCATAAATGGAGTGGTTTCGCTATTTCCAGTATTGATGTCGGCACCTAAACTTTCAGGCTTAGTCCATTTTCCATCCTTTCCAAGACTACTTATATATAGGTCATCATTTTTACTATTCTTTTTTTCTGCAAAGCCTAGTATTAAAACTTTACCATTATTGGTCAAGAAAGCAGAAAGGAATTGTCCTTTACACATCAAGTCTAGTTTTGGGATGTCGAGCTGCTCTGGTTGCGTCCATCCTGTCTTTGTTTTTTTACATTGAGATATCCCTACTTCGTTTTGTTTTCGTCCATTCCTATATACACCTCTTATTAAGATAGTATTTCCGTCAGGTGTGATACTAAAGAGATCATTGTATTTATCCTTATTAATGGTATTAGGCATTTTTCTGGCAATGGACCACCTACCATCAGATCTGTGTTCAGAATACCAGACATCATTACTGCCGTTTTTTCCATGGTTATTTGATGGGTGACTTACCCTTACAAAATATAAAGACTCACCGTCTGGTGAAATCACCGGATGTATTTCATTGTACTCCGTATTAATAGAAGAACCGAGCTTTTGAAGTTCTTGGGAGAAAACAAAGGTTGAATTAAGAAGAAGCGAGAATAATATAAAGATGTATTTCATTCAATAAATATGATTATCATCAAAACGATGACCTTACCGATAAAGTATTTTAAAAGTAGTTCTACTACTTGTATGTACAAATGAACAATTTTTTTGCCAATCATGAGATTTGAAGAATTGTTTTAATAATAATACAGAAGGTACTTTTTCTATAATATCATGCTTGAATTGCTTCTCAATATACTTCTACTGTAGGACTATTTCAAGGATAAGTTTTAATGTTATCATTGATGTATTATAAGTACTTCTGATTAAGAGTTAGTTAGGTAATTGACAAGAATAAACTTCAAATAAATGTTTGGTGAACTCAAAAGTATTGCCGTATCTTTGCAATCCCAAAACGGAGAATCGTTACGGGTTTAGTTCTAAGCGAAGATGGTGATTGAGGGAGGGAAAAAGAAAAGTAAAAAAAATATCAAATTTATTTTGGTGTTTAAAATTTAATCCT
>NZ_JBSRVI010000089.1:0-9508 GCF_055134445.1 Arcticibacterium sp. | reverse complement strand
GATAATCTGCCAAAAGAGGAGCTATCATATCTCCTAAACCAGCATTCTGTAAAACCTTACCAAAAACACCACCGGCTCCTGTAATCATAACGATGGAGGCCGAATCTAAAAGAGCTTTGCCTACCCATCCTTGCGTAGAAAGCATATCTTTTTTCAGCTTTTTAGGAAGCGTAAAAGCAATTAATAAACCAATGATAAGCGAAATAATGGGCGTACCTACAAAGTCCAAGATATCTTTTAGGCTCCCTGCTCCAATAATGCTGTATAAATCATTAAAGGATTTTATGACAATTAATAAAAGTGGAATTAAAACAGGCACGATAGAATGCATGAATGAAGGTGCCGTTTCTAATTTCTTCTCAAAATCGTCCTCACCCATTTCTGGAGCTGGGTCTAGCCAAAATTTAGAAGCATATTTTTTGGCAAAAATAATTGGGGGAATTAGAGCAATAAGGCTTATAACTGCACCAAAAGCGATAACTAAGCCCAAGTCTGCCCCAATAATGGCTGCCGTAGCAATAGGACCAGGTGTAGGTGGCACCATGGTGTGTGTGGCCATTAAACCCGTAGCTAAACATACCGTGGTAACTGTTAAAGAAAGCCCAGCCTTTTTAGTTAAGGCTTTATTGAGTGAATTTAGAATCACAAACCCACTGTCCCCAAAAACGGGAATGGAAATAAGCCATCCCACCAAAGACATGGCCTCTGGCACTCTTTTTTTACCTATTAATTTTAAAACACCGTTGGCCAACCTAACTGCACCACCGGTATTTTCTAAGAATGCCCCAATCATAACCCCCACAATAATAACCAAACCAATACTACCAAGGGTTTTCCCGAAACCATCATTAATAGAAGTAATTAGATCTGCCATGGGGACTCCTGCCGCTAAGCCAAACAAAATGGCTACAAAGAGGAGTGCAAGAAATGGATGTAATTGAAATTTAGTGGTACTGATGACAATCAATGCCACAGCTAGGATAAGAAGAATGATTAGCATGTATTTTATATAGGGTTGATACCGTGAAAATAAGCAAATAATCACGCTTAAATAAAACCACTACTATTTAATCTGCAAAACATCCAATTCTACAAAGGAAACCCTGAAAAAGGCTGACTTAAGATATTGCTTTAGACTTCTTTATAAAAAGCCTTTAATACCTCTTCGGCTTCCTTATGTTGAGGACAAAACTTATCTCTTGACGCTTTTGACGCTTCTTTAAAAGGAAACCATTTCCAAGCAAAACCACCAGCAAACCATGGCTGCTTCCAAACTTCATCGAAAAGCGACTGATAAGCTCTAGCTTGAATTCCTTCATTATCTGGTAAAGAATAATCTGTCTCCCAGGGTTTTTCTGCCGCAAAATCACAACTTCTATACCCATATTCTGTAAAAAGAATAGGTTTCGCCAGTCTTGAAGAAACACGTTCCATTTTCTTCAAATGCTTTGACCATCCTGCTTTTAAAGAAGCTAAATCAGGACTTTTCTCGTTGGATAAGGGAAAGTATCCATCTACCCCTATAAAGTCTAATTGATTCCAAAAAGGTACGTCATCATAGCAGTCCCAGTTTTCTGCATAGGTCAGTTTCCCAGAATAAACCTTTCTAATATCTTCTATCAATTTAAACCAAAAGTTTGGCCTTTCTGCCACCATGGTTTGCATTTCAGTTGCGATACAAAAAAGCTCCACATCATTGTCTTCTGCTATTTTGGCATATTGTAAAATATAGCCTCCAAAACTCTGCTCAAACGCCTTCCAATCCTCCTCAGAAGATAGTTTAAAGTCCCCAGTATACATGCCTCTGCCATGCCACATATGCGGCTTGAGCATCACTTTCTGACCATTTTCATGAGCAAGCCTAATACATTCAATTACACCTGAAGGCTGTTCCCCCCACCATTGATGTCCTTCTTTAGGCAAATCGCTCAATTTGGCATACCTAAAAGTGGCCTCTCCATCTTTCACAAAGCCATAAGGCATCAAAGCCGTCCAATCTGCATGCACCCTTTGAGTAGATACAAAATGAGAGGAATCTATGGGCTTATTGGGTGCCACAAAAGATAGTCCTTTCATTTTATCTCCTTTATACATAAATGGGTCTTTAGAACCCTCTGAATAGGCAAAGTATCCTGCTATCAGCATTATAAAAAGCCCAGAAGTTAATAGTTTTGTTTTCATATCTATTTGAAAGAGTCACAAGTTAAGAAAATAAGATGCAAGAAGAAAAACTGGAAGATGCTCACAAGTTTAAACTTTGGAAAAGCCACTTAGAAAAAAGCGGACTCATCATCCATCATGTAGAAGAAGTTTACACCAGAAGAAGATATAATGGGGAAGTGCTTTTTTCCACGCTCATGTTAAATGCTAGCACGCCGGAGGGTGATAAAATACCACCCATATGTTTTCTTAAAGGTGAAGTAGTTTGTGTCCTGATTTGTCTTATTGACGAAGTCACCGAAGAAAAGTACCTTATTTTGGTGAAACAAAGACGCATTGCAGAAGGCAACCACACCTACGAACACCCTGCCGGAATGGTGGATGGGCTACAAACGCCAGAAGCCATTTCTATACAGGAAGTAAAGGAAGAAACGGGTATTGAAATAACAGAAAGTCAACTGATAAATCTTTCTCCAAATAAAAGGCTGTTTCCAAGTACAGGCACCAGCGACGAATCTATGTATCTATTTGCGGCAGAACTCAAAATGAGCAAAGCACAGATAGACTCTTACGAAAACAAAGAAATGGGAACGGCCTATGAGTTTGAAAGAATTACAACGCATATTTTCCCGTTTGCGGAAGCTCATGCATTGATAAACAATACCAATGGCATGTTGCTCAACTACCTGTATCTTAAACATGTGAAAGATTTTGAGCTTTTAAAGAAGCTCTAGTTTTTCACAAACCTAAACGACTGGCTTCTGCCATCCAAATTCACTCTTAGAATGTAAATCCCTGGTGAATAATTAGCTACCGTCTTATTTAGGTTTCTTTTCAGGTTTTTCCATTTCCCTGCGTCTGTTCTCAGTAGCTGCCCATGATTATTGAAGACATGGTAGTTTAAATCCATTTCATCTAATCCATCCATACCCGTGAGATTAATCTTTAAATCCACTGGGTTTGGACTTAATTCCAAACCCAGAACCACCTCCTCTCCAGGACATAAAGGCTTAATAAAATATGAAATTGTAGGTCCTAGTCCTGTATTGTCATGAACAAAAAGCTTTATCTCATATCTATACGATTGTTCATCACAAGGAATTGGAGCCAAAAATGTAGTCGCTTTTAAGGTATTAAATGAGGTAATCAAGTGCGAGTGTTCTTCATGGTGCAATACCACCGACCAGTCATAATATAATTCTTCATTAGGATTATGGTTCTGTACAACGGCACTTAAATTTAGCGTAAGACCATCCTCATTTTTAAACTTTGTGATGCCTTGCACGGAGGTAGAAATGACCTCCGGCGGAAAATTATTAACATGCACTTTAAATTGTTTGACGGTCGACTTTCCTGCTTCATCTGTAATGGTTAACATTGGCCGATGTAGCTTCTCCTCGCTGTCTGTATATCTAAAATCAGCAACAGCGTTGGTGGAAGAAAAACCATTTCCAAAGTCCCATAGGTAGGTCAATTTTTGACCTTCAGGGTCAAAAGAACTGCTGGCGTCAAACCTAACATTAAGCGGAGCAGCTCCATAAATAGGGTCAATAAAAGCTGCAGTTACTGGCGGAAAGTTGGGATTGGGCTCATTATATATTCTCCTTATTTCGTGGGTATTCGGAAAGAAAAAATTCATGTAATAAATACTGCCATCTGTAGGGTCCTCCGCAAAGCAAACAGGGTGTACATTCTCAGAAATACTCACCACTTCATAAGGATTCCCTCTAAAATCAAACTTGAAGATTTTGACCCAACCTTCATAATCTCCTTGAATATAGGTGTCTTTATATCCCTCAAAATGTTGGGTACTTAACCAAACACCACCAATAGATGAGTTACCTGAAAAAGGCTCACCTAAAAACTCTGGAGAACCTACCGTGTAAGCTTCACCATCTACAAAAGCCTGAGCAATACTACCACGCCATTCTAAAACAGGGGCAATCGCATTTTCTGGAAAATACTGAGGGTCACTAAAAAGCTTATTCCTATAGCTTATGCCTTCAAAATATGGCCATCCAAAATTGGCTCCTCCTCCGTCAATAACATTGATTTCTTCTCGGTTTTCCCAACCTACATCGCCCACATAAAATGTACCTGGGTCTCCTAAGGTCACATCTGTGCTTCCAGTTTCTGGCTTTAAACTAAATCTAAAAGGATTTCTCAGACCATAGGCCCAAATTCTAGATTCAGCAGAACGTGGTTCATTTTCTTGATAAAATGGATTTGAAGGATAACCGTTTCCATTTTCAGGATTTATCCTCAACATTTTGCCATTCAAAGAATTAAGATTTTGTGCTCTATAAGGACCTATGTTTTGGTCTTCGGTAATAATACCTTCTTGTAGCGGTAGGGTAACCAATTCGTAATAAAAAGCATCACCATTTTGAAAAGGAGGGTTTCTGGCAATGGCTGCATCGCCGGATGTTACCATAAGACTATTATCCGCTCCAAAAACTAAAGAGCCCATGCCATGATTATCCATTAAAACTGGGATACCCGTGGTGTGTGTTTCACCAATCAACACTTTTCTGGATTTTAAATCCACCGTATCTTGACGAATAGTATAACGTGTAACTCTGCCAATAGAAGCAGAAAATACGTCATCATTGGCTCTGCTATAAAAAATAGAATCTTTATAATAAAGGTAGTTTCTGTCAACAGCGTAAAGCAGGTAGAAATAGCCATTTTCTAAAAAATCTGGGTGTAAAGCTAAGCCATTTAAGCCGTGATCTAGGTAATCATAAACCTCCGCAGAAAGATCTAAAAGCAGCCGCTTAGCTCCTGATTTTTTGTCTACTTTAAAAACGGTTCCTCCTTTTTCCCAAGCGTACATTTGACCGCTTTTATCAAAGGTAAGTCCCGTAGGAGAAATATAGTCTTCTGAGATTAATTCATCTACAAAACCAGGTGGCTGTGCAGATAAAGAGAAGCTACATAAAAGCAAAAATAAGAGCCTTTTCATCTTGTATGAATTCGTTTTCTTAACTAGGAACGTAAGTCTATTGTGGGTGTTTGGTTTTTGGGTGGGTATTTTTAAAGAATCCCACCCAAAACAATAATTAAGCTATACTCATTTCTAAAATAGCACTTGCGGCTTTAGCATCAATGTCGCCATGCTCACCGAAAGCATTACCTCTTTCTTCGAAACGTTTGGCTATTTCTTTGATGGTAGCTTCGCCAATGCCATAGGCTTTACCACTCGTAGGAATACCCAGTGATTCGTAAAAGTCAATAGTCTTTTGAATGGCTCCTTCTACCAATTCTTCGTTCGTTCCAGAAAGACCCCAAACACGTTGAGCATATTGTTTCATTTTCTCTTTCTTGGCCTCAAGTTTAAAACGCATTAAATGGGGCAATACAATGGCCAAAGTTCTAGCATGATCTATACCATGTAGAGCTGTTAACTCATGTCCAATTTGGTGTGTAGCCCAGTCTTGTGGTACACCCACATTGATCCAGCCATTGAGTGCCACAGTGGCAGCCCAAACCAAATTAGATCTGGCTTCATAATCTTCTGGATTTTCAATGGTCTTTGGGCCTACAGTCACCAGTGTCTGAAGAATGCTTTCTGCAAATCTATCCTGAATTTCAGCACCTACATGGTAAGTCAAATATTGCTCCATGACATGCGTGAAAGCATCTGCCACACCATTAGCCACTTGTCTTTTAGGTAATGAAAAGGTCGTTTCAGGATCTAAAACAGAAAACTGAGGAAACAAAAGCGGATGACCAATAGCAAACTTCTCGTCGGTTTCCTTTTTACTAATCACCGCCACAGAATTCATCTCTGAACCTGTGGCAGGCAAAGTCATCACAGAGCCTATCGGCAATGCCTCACCATACTTTGCTTTTTTTCTTATGATATTATTCCATTCATCACCACCTGTAAAAGGGATGGCCACCGCCATAAATTTGGTACCATCTAATACAGAACCTCCACCTACAGCCAATAAGAAGTCAACCTTCTCTTTTCTAGCAACCTCTACCCCTGCCATTAAGGTTTCAAAAGTGGGATTGGCTTCTATACCACCGAATTCAATGACATCATAACCCGTAAGTGCCTCAATGACCTGCTCGTGTACCCCATTGGAGAAAATGCTACCGCCGCCATAAGTCAACATAACTTTGGCGTCTGCTGGTATATTTTTAGGCAACTGAGCTATTGTGCCCTTACCAAAAATAACTTTTACTGGGTTTTGAAACGTGAAGTTATTGAACATTATTTTATAATTTATTGATGATAAATAGTCTTTCTTTTACACCAATCCTAACAGATCAGGAAGGTTAAAAGTTTGTCTATTAGGAAGTTTTTACCCACGTTTCCTAAGCCTACTTCTTAGTATACAGGCTTCTTATTAAGCTTTGATTCTTAACTCATTTTTCTTAACTTAAAGTATCAAACGGCATAAATGAAAAAAATCTTCCTCCTTCTTTTTTGGCCATTTATTGGAACAGCTCAAAACTATGATGCCCATAGAAATATGGCAGAGAACCCATCTTATATCTTGGACGAATATTATGAAATCATAAAAAGTGATACCGCACAAACTCAAATAATGCATTTCACTAAGTACTTTTTTCAAGGCAGCACCATAGAGAAAAAAGAATACGCTTTAGGTACACCGTACCTCAATGACCAAGAGTGGCACAAAGGCACTTTAAAACTACCTGGTCAAAAAGAAGTAGAAGGCTATCTTAGTTATAACTTGGTATTCCAACGTGTACACTTTAAGCCTAACTCTTTTAGTACACAAAGGATATTTGTCGAGCCAGAATACTTCGTAATTGATAATGTCACATACTCTAGTTTTCCTGAAATAAGCTTGATGGCTTTTGCATACTTCACGCATTATAAAACAGTGAATTTCGATTTGCTCAGTGATAATAGAAAAGTGCAATCAAACGACATAAATTTGGAAATTTTAGACCCATACAACATACACTCAAAAAAATATACTGCAGAGTTTATTGATAAACCTGGATACTTCATTTTTAAAGATGGTGAAGCCTACAAAGTGGAAGACAGAAATTATTTCTACAAGCAGTTTGGTCTATCTAAAAAGGAGTTAAAACAATTTAAAGAGGAAAGAAATATCAATTTCCAAGAACAGCAAAGCGTTGAAGTTTTATTGGCACATTTGTCAAATCAATGACTTTAGAATCTTAACGGCGGCTTCTAACTCCTCTTCTGTAGAAGATGCAAAACCTAAGCGTGTGCTATTTAAATGTGGATAGCTACCGCAATGTTGATTTCCGTCAGAGAAATACAAATCCTTTTTCAAAGCCCTTGACGCCAGTTTTATCAAATCAATATCATCATTAAACTTGCTCCAAATGGACATGCCACCCATGGGCTTTTCGAAATTTAGATAACTATCTAATTCCTCTGTCAAGAGTTCTGAAAAATAGTCGCGTCGCTGCTCGTAAATCCTCTTATTTTTTCTAAGATATCGTTGTACTGTTCCCAGTTTCAAGAGTTCGGCTACTGCCAATTCTAACAGCGTATCCCCTTGACGATCTACCAATCGTCTTATTCTAGCCATAAGGTCAATCTGCTCTTTATGAGCCACCAAATAACCGAGGCGAAATACAGGCGAGATAGACTTGGTAAAGGAACCCGTATATAGCACAAAATCGCCATGATGTGTGGAAGCCAAAGGCATGATAGGGTGGCTGGTATAATGGAAGTCGTAATCATAATCGTCTTCAAAAATGTAAAAGCCATATTTCCTTGCCAGCTGCACGAGCTTCACTCGCCTGTAAGCCGGCATGATAACCGTGGTAGGATATTGATGATGGGGCGTCACATAAAGCATTTTGAACTCATGAATTTGGCAAAGCTCTTCTAGATGCTCCACATCTAAACCTTCTTTGTCTACCCGCACATAGACCACCTCTGCTCCATGGTATTTAAAATTAATATCTGCCGAAGACCAGTTTAGTATTGGCATCGCCACGGTATCCCCTTTTGAAACGAAAGTTTGGATGGCTAAATAAAGGGCTTGGGTAACACCTCTGGTAATCATAATTTGGTCCGGACTGACATCGAGAGCTCTTGTTTTCAGTAAATAATCTGCCAAAACCTCTCTTAAAAACAGATGCCCTTTAGTGTCGGCATAGGTATATTTGGTATAAAGATTACCAGCCGTCAATGCCGTTTTATAAGCCCTGCTTAATTCTGATATAGGGGCGAGTCGAGGGTCTGGAAGCCCATCATCCAAATGATATTTCTCTTTGGTTAGGTGTAAATTCCTTTTTAAGATATGAGGTACCACCACTTCATCGGCTTTGCCTTTATCATCTTCCGAAACTTTCAATTCTGTTGGTGCATCCGTTTCAATTTTCGTGGCGATGAAAGTACCTCTGCCTGGTTTAGTCTCTAACCAACCTTGGTTAATCAACTCGTCTAGAGCAGACAATACGGTTTTACGATGTATGCCCCAAAGCTTTGCCAGTGTTCTGCTGCCCGGTAGCTTTGCCCCTGCCCTAATAGTACCTGCTTGCACGTTTTCTATAAGCTGGTCAGCTATTTGCCTAAAAACTGGTTTCTCACTTTCCTTATCAATTTTAATAAGCTCTACCATTACTGGACTATTTAGTTTACACTTTATGGACTATTTACACCACCCAGTAAAACTCTAGTTTTGTTTCATCAATAACAAGAATTATGGAAAGAAAAACCAAAAGAACCACGCCAAGCAGAATGGCGAATCAAAGAGCCCACTATGACGACCAACAGATTTATGACATTCTTGATGAAGCCCTTTTTTGCACCATTAGCTATGCTGAAAATGGTGACCCTTTTAGTATTCCACAGTCTTTTGTGAGAATAGGAAACTATGTTTATTTACATGGCTCTGTAGGCAGTCATTTAATGCGAATGCTTTCTGACGGCAGGTCGGTGTGTATTTCTGTAATGCTAGCAGATGAATTGGTGATAGCCAAAACGGCTTTCCATCATTCCGTAAACTATCGGTCGGTGGTGATTTTTGCCAAAGGAGAACTACTTGAAAGTCAAGAATTAAAATATGACGCCTTTAAAGCCCTAACGGAGAAAATGGTACCCCATAGCTGGGATTATCTGAAACCTATGAGCAAAAAAGAAGTGGACAAAACCACGGGTATCAGGTTTTCTTTAGACGAGGCTTCCGCTAAAATTCGTCAAGGAGACCCTGGCCATGAAGAGGATGAAATGGATTTACCTATCTGGACGGGTTTGATTCCTATAAAACCGCTTCGTCAAAAGCCAGTACCTGATAGCCATGGTGCCAAAATTGATTTACCTGTACATTTGAAATGACGTGCATGGGTACGACACGTTTGTCATGATTTTAGTAAAAATCAC
>NZ_JBSRVI010000088.1:0-8753 GCF_055134445.1 Arcticibacterium sp. | reverse complement strand
TTAAAATTCTTCAAAACCTTTACAGTAAACTAGAAAGGACAGATAAGAAGATTTTGATAATTTTTGGTGCGGCACATGCCCAAATCCTCACAGATCTTCTAAAGAGTCATCCTGTTTTTAATATCGTAAAGGTTAAAGAAATTCTGAATTAGAATTTTAATCCAACAGTTGATCATACACGTTCTTAATATCCTCTACTTTTTGAGATTCTGCATTCTTTTTAAACGACACCATTAAGTTTAGCAATGAACGGCGAACAATCTCAATATTTGAGCAAGGTTCGTAAAACATTTCTTGTTCTTCAATTTTCATTTGTTTTAGGTAAGCTGAAATATCCTCCTTTGAGAAAATTAGCCCTTTATTGAATACATTGATGTAGAATTTAAGGTTGGAAGACTTATATGTTAAAATGAACAAGCTAGGCAGGTTGACACCGAAAATTGGTAAGCCTAGCCTCTGAGCCACCAAAAGGTATATTACGCATAAAGAAATAGGATTGCCTTTCCTTGTCTCCAAAACTTGATTTATTAAGGAGTTGGATGGGGAATGAAAGTTTTTGGTATTGGCAGAGAATTTGTATTTCTCAAAGAAAATATGATTAAGAATTTTAATGGAATCGTCTGGATGCATTTCATCTCTAAGTTGGAGCCAAGCTTCAAAGTATATTTGATTTATTTCCATTTTTAAAGATTCAAACTGAAGGTCAGGGTATTGATATTTGGCTACTAGCCACATCCCTTCTAGCAAATCATGCTTTCTGAACTTTTTCCATTCCAATAATTGGCTAGAGAAATTCTCATACTGCAATTCATGAATTAAGTCCTCAATTTTTTTTTGAATTGGGGAGTCAAGCGTATTCTTTTCCCAATGTTCTTCCAAAAAAGGAATAATTTCGTCTCCGAGGTTTTTGATCTCTTTTTCAACTAGATAAGAAACTTCTTCGTCGGAGTCTTCTAGGAGAGATACTAGGGCGTTGATTTCATTTTCTGACATAAGCTGATTATTAGATGATGAAATTTAGTAAGTCTTCGGAAAACAACAAACTTAATTTCAAAACTTTCCTATTTTTGCCAAAACGTTTTTTTAATGAATATACTCGTAACTGGTGGTACTGGTTTTATTGGCTCTCATACTGTTGTTGAATTAGTGGCTGCTGGTCACAAGCCCATTATTATTGATGATTTTAGTAATTCAAATAAGTCTGTGTTGGCTGGTTTGAAGAATATTATCGGCTATGATGTGGATTTTATACAAGGAGACTGTAATGAAGAATCCTTCTTAAATAATGTTTTTGAACAACATAAGATTGATGGCGTAATTCATTTTGCGGCCGCTAAGGCTGTGGGAGAATCTGTTCAAAACCCCTTAAAGTATTATGAAATGAACTTAGGCTCTCTCATCAAGTTGATTAGGGTTATGGAATCTCATAAGGTTTCTAAGTTGGTGTTTTCATCTTCTTGTACTGTTTATGGTGAGCCAGATGAAGTGCCAGTTACAGAATTAACTCCAAGAAAGCCTGCCACCTCGCCATATGGTAATACTAAATCAATAGGAGAAGATATTTTAAAAGATGCCGTAATTTCAGGTGGAAACTTTCAATTTGTAGCTTTGAGGTATTTTAATCCTGTAGGAGCACACGAATCTGCCGAGATAGGGGAGTTGCCAAGTGGTGTTCCTGGAAACTTAGTGCCATATATCACTCAGACAGCTATAGGTTTGAGAGAAAGTTTGACAATTTTTGGAGATGATTACGATACCATTGATGGAACGAATGTAAGAGATTTTATTCATGTGGTGGATTTGGCGAAAGCCCATGTAGCAGCATTTGAATATTTAAATGTTGCTCCGGATAACTTCTTCGACTTTTTTAATATCGGAACAGGAGAAGGTAATTCCGTTTTAGAATTGGTTAAGACTTTTGAAAAAGTTAATGATTTAAAACTTAATTATACGATCGGAGATAGAAGAGACGGTGATACCATTAAAATCTACGGTGATGTATCTAAAGCTAATAAAGTATTAAACTGGAAAACTGAAAAAACTCTTGAAGATGCATTAAAAGATGCATGGAGGTGGGAGTGCAAACTAGCTAAACAAAAATGAGTAAAAGTATTTTAATAACTGGTGGAGCTGGATTTATTGGTAGCCATGTAGTCAGATTATTTGTGAATAAATATTCAGATTATACCATTGTTAATCTTGATAAGTTGACCTATGCTGGTAATCTTGAGAATTTGAAAGATTTGAAAGATGCTCCAAACTATATTTTTGAAAAGGGAGATATTGTGGATGCGAGTTACATCGATAGTCTTTTTGAAAAGTATGCCTTTGACGGAGTGGTCCATTTAGCGGCAGAGTCTCACGTAGATAGGTCTATAACGGACCCAATGGCTTTCGTGATGACTAATGTCATTGGTACAGTTAATCTTCTAAACGCGGCAAAGAATAGTTGGAAAGGTAATTTTGAGGATAAGTTGTTCTACCATGTTTCTACAGATGAAGTTTATGGTGAATTGCATGACCCTGAAACATTTTTCCTTGAAGATACCAGCTATGACCCTCGGTCTCCATATTCTGCTTCAAAAGCAAGTTCTGACCACTTTGTAAGAGCGTATAACAGTACTTATGGTTTACCAGTAGTCATTTCAAATTGCTCTAATAATTATGGGCCAAATCATTTTCCTGAGAAATTGATTCCGCTGATGATTAATAACATTAAAAATAAGAAGCCTTTACCTGTTTATGGAAAAGGTGAAAACGTGAGAGACTGGCTTTATGTCTTAGATCATGCTAGAGCTATTGATATGATTTATCATAATGGTGCAGTGGGAGAGACCTTTAACATAGGTGGGAATAACGAGTGGACTAATATTGATTTAGTACATCTTTTGTGTGACACCATGGATAAGAAATTAGGACAGGAAATGGGCAGTTCTAGAGCATTAATAACTTATGTGACAGATAGAGCTGGTCATGATCTAAGGTATGCCATAGACGCCACCAAGCTGATGAATACATTAGGCTGGGAACCTTCTGTTACCTTTGAAGAAGGGCTGGATAAAACGGTAGAATGGTATTTAAATAACTGGGATTGGATTTCAAATATTACCTCTGGTGACTATCAGAAGTATTATGAAGAAATGTATAACTAATTCATCAACACTATTAAATTGAAATAATGAAAGGAATAATATTAGCAGGAGGTTCTGGAACACGTTTGCACCCTTTAACACTAGCTGTGAGTAAACAACTCATGCCAGTGTATGATAAACCAATGATTTATTATCCTTTGTCTATTTTGATGCTTTCTGGCATAAGGGAAATTTTGATTATATCTACACCTCATGACCTCCCACATTTTGAGAAATTATTGGGCGATGGCTCTCAGATTGGTTGCAAGCTAAGCTATGCAGAGCAGCCTAGTCCAGATGGTTTGGCCCAAGCGTTTATTATTGGTGAAAATTTTATTGGTACGGATAGCGTAGCTCTTATTCTTGGGGATAATATATTTTATGGTTCCGGTTTAAGCAAACTCTTACAATCTTGTGCAGAACCAGATGGAGGGACTGTTTTCGCATACAGAGTGCATGATCCTGAAAGATATGGTGTAGTGGAGTTTGATGAAGAATTCAGAGCGGTATCTATTGAGGAAAAACCAGAAAAGCCTAAGAGTAATTATGCCGTGCCTGGGCTGTATTTCTACGACAATAGTGTGGTGGAAATTGCAAAAAACATAGAACCTTCTCCAAGAGGCGAGCTAGAAATTACAGACATTAATAGGGTTTATTTAGAAAAAGGTAAGCTTAATGTAGGTGTTATGAATAGAGGTACTGCATGGTTAGATACAGGCACTTTTAACTCTTTAATGCAGGCTGGACAGTTTGTTCAGGTAATAGAAGAACGCCAAGGAGTAAAAATAGGAAGTATAGAGGAGGTGGCTTATAGAATGGGTTTTATTTCTAAAGAACAATTAGAAGATATTGCTCAACCTTTAGTGAAGTCCGGTTATGGACAATATCTTCTGAATATTCTGAATTAATTTCTCACCATCCATCATCTACTACAGCCTGAACTTTCTTCTTAACAGCAGGTTTGGCTGCAGTAGCTGTAGTTTTTGATGGTTTGTTGTTTGCGGCAGAAGAAATTAGATCCTCATCAGATTCAATTCTAGAATATACCCTACTGACTATTTTCCATTCATCGTTTATCTTTAAAAGATTCAATAAGTCAATGATTTTAGAAGATGGATATACCGTTTCAGTGATGGCTGTAGCAGCGATTCCAGCATAGCTCCAAGAAAGGATGCTCGTTTCTCTAGACATGGCTTTTCCCGGTGTAATCTTAGAAGCTAAATTTTCTACGGACATACCTATGACAGCTCCATTCTTACCTATAGAACGCTGGATAGCATCTGAAACAAAGGCATTTTTAAATTGTGAAACGTCTCCATTCGTGCCGCCATTAAGGTAATCGTTGACAGCAGTTAGAATACCTTCTTCATCGCTTTGGGCATAAGAAAGTGTAGAGCAGCATAGTAATACAATGATGAATTTAAGGTTTTTCATATTCTTTCTTTTTATAGGGGTTATAACGAATTGTTAAACTTCGATATTTCAATTGAGATTACAGTGACCAAACTTTTTTTTGTCGTCTAATAGTTTATATTTGTAATATTCAAACTAATAAATCTAAATTCAAAAAACTATGGGATTGATGTCATTTTTTAAAGGCGTAGGTGAAAAAATATTTCCTTCAACTGCGAAAGAACCTGAAGTAAAGGCGGCTGCTTTGCTAGCACACGTTCAAGGTTTAGCATTACCTTTTAAGAAATTAAGTGTAAAAGTTTCTGATGATGTAGTAACTCTGGAGGGCTTGGTGGCAGAGCAAGTGGATGCTGAGAAGATCGCTATTGCGGTTGGAAACGTAGAAGGAGTAGCTTCTGTGAATAATTTACTTGAAGTTGAAGTGCCAAAAGAAGAAGCTAAGTTTCATACGGTAGTTTCAGGAGATTCTTTGAGTAAAATTGCTAAAGTTTTTTATGGCAACGCCATGAAATACCCTGTGATATTTGAAGCTAATAAGCCAATGTTGTCCCATCCTGATAAAATATATCCAGGTCAAGTGTTAAGAATCCCAGCTTTGGAAGATTAATATTAATGTTATTTTAAAGAAAGGTCGCTTCACGATTGAGGCGACCTTTTTTTGTATATGAGTGTGAAATGTAATTTAAGAATAAGCGATTAAAATGTCATATTTGTGGCTATGGATATAAAACTAAGAAGTAAGATTTCTAAAATAAAGACCTTTGTCTTTGATGTGGATGGTGTATTCACTGACGCTAGGCTTATTGTTACAGATTTGGGTGTGGACAGGGTATTTAATGTTAGAGACGGCTATGCCGTTCAAATGGCCATTAAAGCGGGATATAAAACAGCCGTAATTTCTGGCGGCAAGCAAGAAAATATTAGAACAAGGTTAGGGGGCTTGGGTATTCATGAAATACATCTTTCTGTAAATACAGACGGCAAGCCTTTGGTTTTTGAAAAACTATTAAAGGATTGGTCTTTAAAGCCTGAAGAAGTCTTATACATAGGAGATGATATTCCAGATTTACTTTTAATGAAAGGATGGAACGTACTCAAGGCCTGTCCTGCGGATGCGGAGCCTGAGGTAATAGAAATAGCAGACTACATATCGCCATTTAATGGAGGAGCCGGAGCGGTACGAGACGTAATAAAATTGGTAATGAAGGTACAAGGAAAGTGGATGAAAGTGTTTTAAACAAAAGAAAGAGGCTATCTCACTTTAAAATGTGTGGCAGCCTTATTTTTTTTAAAATGGTCTTAGTAATTTCTCTGATGTTGTAGGTAGCGGTAAAGTTTGGACAAAAAAGAGTCAAAATGACCCTTAACTGGCCATTTTCTTGATATTATGGGCTATGGCGAGCAATCCTGTTTCAATGAGGACCTTTTCTTTTCCTCTCAACATAAATCTTCTAAAGTTTTTGTTGTGTTTAATGTTCCCAAACACTGCTTCTACATCAGCTGGTCTTTGAGAACGGTGCCTGAGCCCTTCATCTGATAGCAGCTTTTCTCTAGCCTTATTTTTTAATCTTTCCGCATTATGATTACGCTGTATTATTCTATTTCCTTGTGCTTTATGACAGGCTCCTTTTAGTGGACAGCCGTCACAGTTTTTAGCTCTATAATAACTAACTAATTGCTGGTAACCCGATTTCTTGGTTTTGGGAGACCCGTGAGTCTTTTCCATTTTTTGACCCATTGGGCAGATAAAGTAATCTTCCTGCTTATCATAATAAAGATGCTCTTGCTTAAAGGCGTCTTGAGCTTTAATCTTTCCTTTAGCCTTTTGCTCCTTATGGAAGTAATTGAACTTTACGTAAGCCTCAATTTGCTCGTCCTCTAAGTATTGATAGTTTTCTTCTGAGCCGTATCCTGCATCAGCCACTACTTCTTCTGGAAGCGTCTTATAGAGAGCTTTGAAGCTTTCTAGGTGCAGCGGTAAGGTGTAAATATCATTGGTGTACTGGTAAATGTCGTAGTTTAGAATACACTGATTACAAGTACTTATTTGCCAGTTATATCCTGCTTTGAGCTGACCATTTAGCATATGGTCGTCTTTCATTCGCATAAAAGTAGCCTCTGGGTCTGTCTTAGAATAAGAGTTCCTGTCTCCTAAAACTTCTTCCTGCTGCTCGTATTTCTTTAGATTACTTGGCCAGTTCTTCTTAGCATAGTTTAGCTTTTGCTTTACCTTAGGGTCTATCTGCTTACCTTTTAGAGCGGTGTTGATTTCTTTGATGGTTTGTTCTACTTTTCCAGCTTCTACTTTTTCAAAAGTACTTGGAGAATTATCTTTTAGTTCTTCTGAAGCTATCCTTTCGGCATAATTCCAAAGGTCTGTTAATTGAGACTTTATTCGCTCTTTATTGTTTTTGATTGATTTACCCCATACAAAAGTGTATTTGTTAGCATTGGCTTCTATTTTGGTACCATCGATATAAACCGTCTTCAGACTAACTAAACCTTGTTGGGTCATTAATAAAACCACCTGACCAAAGACTTCTTTCAAAACAGATTTTAGACGTTCTGACCTAAAGCGGTTGATGGTATTATGGTCGGGACGTTGCATACCAGCTAACCACATAAAGTGAATGTTACTGCTAACGGCTTCTTCTATTTTTCTGGAGGAATAAATATTACTCAAATAACCGTAAACAATAATTTTTAACATCATCCGCGGATGGAATGACGAACTTCCGCCTCCTTGATAACGCTTAAACAATGAATCAATATCTATCTCATCTATGATTCTTTGAACTAAACGAACCACGTGATTTTCGGGAATTAATTCATTTAACGATGGAGGAAGAAGCGATAGCTGACTAGGATCATAATCCTTAAAGACCGCCTTCTTGATTGCTCCTTTTTTCATATTAGGAAGTTACAAAAAAATCCATAAAAAAGAGGCCACCCTTTTGAGACAGCCTCTTTCTACTGTGACAACAAGAAATTATATTTTTTCTAACACTTTTTGATACTTTTTAGGAATGCTCATAGGGTGAGCGTACTTGGCTATATGCACAAAATATCCTGCCGCATTGGCTTCTGCTCTATAAACAGCTTGAGCGTTCACAAAGTGATTTTGTCTTAACTGTATAAATTGACCATAAGAAGATATTTCTTTTAGAACATCGGTAGAGGCTATATCTAATGTTTTGCTTACTGTCCCAATAATATTTTGATAAACTAAATCAGATTTATACTTATCCATTTTAACAGAAATAAGCTGATTTGGTACTAAACTAACTTTATCATTTGACCCTGAGAATACCATAACTGGAAATGCATTTCCATTGTTTTGTATTGGGGTATAGTTTTGAATTCTTTCATTCACGGCATCAGCTTTTGTCTGGAAAAGATTTCTGAGGAATTTTTCTCTGGTGAAAGCAAGAACAATTCCTATAAGTCCACCAATGCCAGTAAACTGCAAAAGAAAGAGCGGTAAGTTAAAATTTGTTAATCCTGTTTGATTTCCTATAACCATTACGAGCAAACCCACAAAGAAAAACCTCAATATATGGAGTGATATTTCTTTTGAAATATTCCATTTTGAAATCTTAAAATAGCTCCTAAATATGGCTGGAAGGAAGAAATCTGCAATTAGAAAGCCTAAAAACCCAGCGGAAGCAGAGATGATAAGGAGCAATGTTTTATTTTGCGATGCATACTCTTTTATGCCAAATGGCTCCATGAAGTAGTACAAGGCATATATAACAGAAGCTACTATTACAGCGTTAATTAAACTCCTGAAAGAAAGAACATTTAGCTGTAAGGGGTTCTTGCTAGTCGTTTTAATTTTAGTTAAAGTATTTGAGATATACTGAAACACTTGCACAGGAAAACTTAAAATTGATTTTATCATGAATTTGCATTTGTATTGATTAAGAAATTTCAAAAACTGTACCAAAATGTTAATGAATACCTTAAAAGTATTTTTGTGATAGCGTAATTTTTAGGCCATTTATTGTGTTAAGTAATAGTAAATCTATAGATTCAAAAAATAAAATAAACCAATTCAATTATTAAAATGAGTAAACCACTCGTAGTTCTATTAGTAACATTCTTTTTATTTCAAAGCGTGTTTTCTAACGCACAGGTTAAATTAAATTCAGAATTAGATTCTTTGAGTTATGCCATAGGTGTTAATATTGGAGAAAGCTTAAAATCTCA